>DASRFG010000028.1 GCA_035651655.1 Terriglobales bacterium | reverse complement strand
GGGCTACCGGCCGCAGTTCTACTTCCGCACCACGGACGTGACGGGAGTGGCGGAGCTGCCCGGGGGAACGGAGATGGTGATGCCGGGAGACAACGTCAGCCTGGCCATCGAGCTGATCACTCCGGTGGCGATGGAGAAGGGACTGCGTTTCGCCATCCGCGAAGGCGGACACACCGTGGGCGCAGGCACCATTTCGGAGATTTTGAAATAAGGGAGTAAGCGATGCCTCGTGAAATTGTGACTTTACAGTGCGGGACGTGCAAGGAACGCAACTATTCGACCACCAAGAACCGAAAGACGACGACGGACCGGCTGGAATTCAGCAAGTTCTGCCGTCGTTGCCGGAAGCACACAGCGCACAAGGAAGTGAAGTAATTGGGGAAGTTCGTAATTGCCGAATCGGGTAATTGTAAGCAGCGCCTGACATCCGATTTTGAACTGCTCAATTACGGGAATTCACAGGGGCGTAAGCTCAACGGCTAAACTGCCGGTCTCCAAAACCGGACTTGGGGGTTCGAATCCCTCCGCCCCTGCCAGTTTAGGAGCTGTAAACGGCGGGGAAAAGAAGGACGCAGGACAGTAATGGCAAAGACAGCAGCGATTCAGGTGGGCAGCGACGAGGGTTTGGGTGGGCGGATAAAGTACTGGCCGCAACGCATAAAGGGCTTCTACCGCGACGTCCGCACCGAGATGAAGAAAGTGACGACGCCCTCCTTGAAAGAGGTGCGCGCCACTACGACGGTTGTGATCATTACGGTGTTCCTGTTTGGGCTGTATTTCTGGGCCGTGGACAACATCATTGGGACGGGAATTGATCGGCTGATCCGTTATTTTGCGCACCGGTAAGGGGCTGTTTTGAAGACGAAGATGGAAGAAGAGACTAAGAGCGAAGGCCAGCCGGAAGCCAGCGGCGTCGCAGCCGATGGCGCTGCGGGATTACCAGCAGTAGAGCCACCCGTAAACCCGAATATGAAGTGGTACATCATCCACTCCTATTCCGGTTTCGAGCGCAAGGTGAAGGAATCTCTGGAGTCGCGGGTCCAGGCCTTTGGTCTGCAAGAGAAGATTGGACGAGTGCTCATCCCCACCGAGCCGGTCACCGAAGTGCGCGGCGGGAAAAAGTACACCACCGAACGTATGTTCTATCCGGGATACGTGCTGGTGGAAATGGACATGGACGACCACGTTTGGCATGTGGTGAAGTCCACTCCTCGGGTTACCGGATTTGTAGGCACGGGCCAGCAGCCCACGCCGCTTTCGGCGGACGAGGTCAACCAGATTGTGTACCGCGTGGCCGAGGGCAAGGACAAGCCCAAGCTGAAGGTCAAGTTTGAGAAGAACGAGTCGGTGCGCATCACCGAAGGCCCGTTTGCCAGCTTTACAGGCGTGGTGGATGAAGTCAATGAAGACCGCGAGACGCTGAAGGTAATGGTCACGATCTTCGGCCGCGCAACCCCGGTGGAGCTGGAGTTCGGCCAGGTCGAGAAGGTCGCATAACACAGTTTCGAGTTTCTAGTTTCGGCTGGACAAAAAGCGAGATACGCACTCATGGCTAAAAAAGTAACGGGACAAGTAAAGCTGCAGATCGCGGCGGGCAAAGCGACTCCGGCCCCTCCGGTCGGTCCGGCATTGGGGCAGGCGCAGATCAACATTATGGAGTTCTGCAAACAGTTCAATGCCCGCACTAACGCCAAGGAACTGGACGGGCTGATCATCCCGGTTGTGGTATCGGTGTACAACGACCGTTCGTTCACGTTCATTACCAAGACACCGCCGGCCTCCATCCTATTGAAGCGGGCGGCTGGGATTGCCAAGGGCTCCGGTACGCCGAACAAAGAAAAAGTCGGCAAGGTGACGGAGAAGCAAGTGGAGGAGATCGCCAGGCAGAAAATGCCCGACCTGAATGCTGCGTCGATAGGCTCTGCTATCAAGAGTGTCAAGGGAACAGCGCGCTCTATGGGGATTGACGTAGTCGGCTAAGTGAAATTTGGAAGTCGAAACACCACGGTTCACAGTTTTAGCGTGCGCGGTGGGAGACGAGGGGTGAGATGAGCAAAGAAGGCAAAAACATAGCTAAAGCGCGGGCGGCAGTTGAAAACCGCGCCTACAACCTGCAAGAGGCAGTTCCTCTGCTGCAGAAGGTGAAGTATGCCAAGTTCGACGAAACGGTCGAGCTCACCATGCGCCTGGGAGTTGACCCCAAGCATGCGGACCAGATGGTGCGCGGCACCGTGGTTCTGCCCCATGGCCTGGGAAAATCAAAGAAAGTTCTAGTGATCGCCAGCGGCGAGAAGGTGAAAGAGGCGGAGCAGGCAGGCGCAGATTTCGTGGGCGGCGAGGACATGGTGGAAAAGATCCAGAAAGAAAACTGGACTGATTACGACGCCGTGGTCGCAACCCCGGACATGATGAAATCCGTCGGCCGCCTGGGTAAAGTTCTCGGCCCGCGCGGGTTGATGCCCAATCCGAAGACGGGGACGGTGACCTTCGACGTTGCAAAAGCTGTCCAGGAAGTGAAGGCAGGCAAAGTGGAATTTCGCACCGACAAGACAGCGTTGGTCCACGTGCCCGTGGGCAAGATCTCGTTTGCGCCGGAGAAGCTGGTCGAAAACGCCAGCACCGTGATCAGCAGCGTGGTCAAGGCAAAACCATCGGTAGCTAAGGGCAAGTACCTCAAGGGAGTTACTTTGAGCTCCACCATGGGGCCGGGAATTCTGATTGATACGAATGCGCTGGAAGCAGCGGCCAAAGCCTAGAGATTGAAGAGAAAAGGAATCGTACATGCCGGTTTCAAGAGCGAAGAAGATCGAGGCGGTTGAAGAGCTGAGCCGCGAGTTCAAGACGGTGAGCGGGGCGGTAGTGGCCACCTTCGCCAAGCTGACAGTGGCGCAGGATTACGAGCTGCGCAAGACCATCCGCGGCGCCGGGGGCAAGTATCGCGTGATTAAGAACACCCTGGCAGCACGAGCCGCCAAGGGCACCGAAGTTGAAGAGGTCCTCAGCAAGTTAGAGGGTGTTACCTCCATCGCTTACACCCAGGGCGATCCGGTTGCCTTGGCCAAGGCACTCTCCAAGTACGTGAAGGACAATCCGGAGTTCAGCTTCAAAGCGGGCGTGCTGGAGGGCAAGGTCATCTCGATCCGAGAGATCCAGGCCTTGGCCACGATGCCCTCGCGGGAAGAGATTTACTCCAAGCTGCTGTTCTTGATGAACGCTCCGGCCCAGCGTCTGGTCACCGCCATGAATGCGGTGGGACGCAATCTGGCAGTGGTTGTGAATCAGGCTGTGAAAGAGAAAAAGTTTGCCGGCAGCGAGGCTGCCGAAGCATAAGTTTTGTCAGGGTTGCGTGGTGTTCCTCAACCGCGTTGTCTGGCGCGGCCGGGAGAGACCGAAGCGCACTGGAACCTGGCACATGAAGTCAAAAAACTGAAGAAAAGTGGAGACTGAAATGGCGGATTTACAGCAGTTGGAAGAGCAAATCGTAGGGCTGTCGTTGCTGGATGCGGCGCAGCTGGTGAAGAAGCTTGAAGAGCGACTCGGAGTTTCAGCGGCCGCTGCCGCACCGGTGATGATGGCAGGCGGCGGGGGAGCGGCTGCGGGTGCGGCTCCGGCTGAAGAAAAGACCGAGTTCACCGTCGTACTGAAGGAAGTCGGCGGCAATAAGATCAATGTTATCAAGGCAGTACGCGAGGTCACCAATCTCGGCCTGAAGGAAGCCAAAGACCTGGTAGACGGCGCTCCGAAGACCGTCAAAGAAGGCGTCTCGAAGGAAGAGGCTGAAAACATTAAGAAGAAGTTCACCGAGGCTGGGGCAACGGTCGAAGTGAAGTAATTGAGCCTGAAGCCGGAGAGCGAGTTGCAACATCTAATTAAGAACAGCTCTCCGGGATCGAACCACTAAAAAACGCGGTGCCAGCGAGTACCGCGTGCAGTAAAGCGGCGGATGTCCCACCGCCGTCGGCGTGCAGAGGGCGCCGGAAACTCCGAGAAGGAGAGCGGGACCGGAACAGGCCTAAGAACTGGCGCGGGAAAAGAACAATTCAAGTAAGGTTAAGCGCCTCATTTGGCGCCTGCGGGGAAGCTCGTCCTCGCGGGCCCATATTTTTTTGAGATTCATACATTAGCAAATGGGCTACGCCAACAACGTGGCGCCATTCATATTCGGATTTTTTGCTGCAGCCGCCGGGGCTGCGCGGAAGACTGGGAGTTTCTAGAATGCCGACCAAGAATAACGCTCTTCGCTATCGCTTTGATTTTTCCAAAATTCCAACCACCATCCAGATTCCAAACCTGATTGAGGTCCAGAAGCGGTCCTATGATCGGTTTCTGCAGATGGACCGTCTTCCCAGTGAACGGGACGACACCGGTTTGCAGGCTGTGTTTCAGTCCGTATTCCCGATCAGCGATTTTCGGGATGTCTCCAAGCTCGAGTTCGTGGACTATGCCATTGGCAACTGGGAGTGCAAGTGCGGTCACCTCAAGGGACTGCACCACCTGCGTTCCACGTGTAAGAACTGCGGCTTCACCATCGTTACCGATCCTTTTCACCCGGGCGACGTGTTGTGCCAGAAGTGCGGCACTTACAACGCGAATACACCCGACTTCTGCAACAAGTGCGGCGACCCCGTCGGACTGCAGCTTAAATACGATGTGAGCGAGTGCGAAGAGCGCGGTATGACCTACTCGGCGCCGCTGAAGGTCACCATGCGGCTGACCATCTTCGAGAAGGACGCTGAAACCGGCAACAAGAGTATTCGCGACATCAAGGAACAGGAAGTTTTCTTTGGCGACGTGCCGCTGATGACCAACAACGGCACGTTCATCGTGAACGGCACCGAACGCGTCATCGTCAGCCAGTTGCACCGCTCCCCTGGCGTGTTCTTCGAGACCGCCAACAATCGCAGCTACTTCCTAGGAAAGATCATTCCCTATCGCGGATCCTGGGTGGAGTTTGAGTACGACCAGAAGAACATCCTGTACGTCCGCATTGATCGCAAGCGTAAGTTCCTGGGCACAATCTTTTTGCGCGCCCTTGGACTGCGCTCCAGCGAAGACATCCTGCGGACGTTCTACACCGTTGATCGCATTGTGGTGCGTGACAAAAAGCTGCTCTGGACGCTGGAGCCTGGCATCGAGCGGCCAACCAACCTGCTCGGTTTGAAGCTGACGCACAAAATCAGCAAGGGCAGCGAAGAGATTGCTCATGCCGGCCGCAAGATCACGCCCGCGATCATGAAGGAGATCCAGAAATCCAAGATCAGCGAGATTGAAGTTGATGTCGCCGATCTGGAAGGGGCTTACGCCGCCAGCGACATCGTGGATACCACCACGGGTGAAGTCCTGCTGGAGGCTAACAACGAAATCACTTCCGACAAGCTGTCGAAGATCCTGGATAGCGGCGGCGTGGTCGAGCTGCACGTCTTCTTCCCGGAGCGCGACGATGTAGGCACCGTAATCAGCCAGACACTCCGCCGCGATTCAGTAAAGACACCGCAAGAGGCGCTGATTGAAATCTACCGCAAACTGCGTCCTGGTGATCCGCCGACCTTGGACACGGCCACCGCGCTGTTCCATGGCATGTTCTTCGATCCCCGCAAGTACGATTTCTCGCGCGTAGGCCGCCTGAAATTCAACATCAAGCTCTTCGAGCGTGGCGACGCCAGCAGCCTGGATAACCGCACTCTGGAGCCGGAAGATTTTTACGGAACCATTCGGTACCTGCTGAAGCTGCGCAAGAATATCGGCACGGTTGACGATATCGATCACCTGGGAAACCGGCGCGTTCGCGCTGTCGGCGAACTGCTGGAAAACCAATTCCGCATCGGTTTAGTCCGTATGGAACGCGCCATCAAGGAAAAGATGAGCGTGTACCAGGAGATGTCTACCGCCATGCCCCACGACTTGGTGAATGCCAAGCCGGTAATGGCGGCCATCCGCGAGTTCTTCGGATCATCGCAGCTCTCGCAGTTTATGGACCAGACCAACCCGCTCTCTGAGATTACGCACAAGCGGCGTCTTTCCGCGCTTGGGCCGGGCGGTCTCTCGCGTGAGCGTGCCGGATTCGAAGTCCGCGACGTCCACCCCACCCACTACGGGCGTATCTGTCCGATTGAGACCCCGGAAGGTCCCAACATCGGTCTGATCTCGTCCCTGAGCTGCTATGCACGGATCAACGATTACGGGTTCATCGAATCGCCGTATCGGCGTGTACGCAATGGGCGTGTGCTGGATTTCGTCACTATCCTCAATGCCGGCGATAGCGATTATCACGTCGGCGATCACCTGGAGAAGCACGAAGTCGAGAAGGCGAACGCTGATTTGAAAGAGCGGCGCAAACGCCCTGCCGATGTTGAACCCTTCTCGTTCTACCTCTCTGCCTGGGAGGAGGACCGTCACGTCATCGCACAGGCGAACGTCGAACTTGATGACCGCGGAAAGGTCGTGCCTGACCTGGTCAACGCCAGGAAGGCCGGGAACTTCGTGCTGGTCAGCCGAGAGGAAGTCGATTACATCGACGTGAGTCCGAAACAACTTGTATCGGTGGCAGCGTCGCTGGTGCCCTTCCTGGAGCACGACGATGCCAACCGCGCTCTGATGGGTGCCAACATGCAGCGGCAATCAGTTCCGCTGCTGCGTGCACAGGCTCCGTTGGTAGGCACGGGCATGGAAGGCGTTACGGCGCGGGACTCGGGCGCGGTAGTGCTGGCAAGACGCAATGGCATCATTGATTCGGTGGATTCGGAGCGCATCATTGTGCGCGTGGAGGGTGAGCACCATCCTACCCAGCTCTCGCGTGAGGTGGGCAGCGACATTTACCAGCTCACCAAGTTCAAGCGCTCGAACCAGAACACTTGCATTAACCAGAAACCGATCGTCCTAAAGGGCGAACGCGTGGTCAAAGGGCAGGTGATTGCCGATGGACCATGCACCGACCATGGCGAGCTGGCGCTGGGCCGGAACGTCCTGGTGGCGTTCATGCCGTGGCGCGGCTACAACTTCGAAGACGCAATCCTGGTCTCCGAGAAAATGGTCAAGGACGACTACTACACCTCGGTCCATATTGAAGAATTTGAGATCGAGGCCCGCGACACCAAACTGGGACCAGAAGAGATCACCCGCGACATCCCGAATGTCAGCGAAACCGCGCTGCGCGATCTGGACGAAAGCGGAATTATCCGTATCGGCGCCACCGTTAAAGCTGGCGACATTCTCGTCGGCAAGGTCACGCCCAAGGGTGAAACCCAACTCACGCCAGAAGAGAAGTTGCTGCGCGCGATCTTCGGTGAAAAAGCCGGCGACGTGCGTGACGCTTCGCTGACCTGCCCTCCTGGAATTGAGGGCACGGTGGTGGACATCAAGATCTTCTCCCGCAAGGGTCAGGAGAAGGACGAGCGGGCGAAGGCAATTGAAGCGCAGCAGATCGCCAAACTCGAGAAGAACTTGTCAGATGAAATCCGCATTCTCACTGACGAGCGTCTGAAGCGCCTGGAAAATCTTCTGGGCAATAAAGAAGTCCTGGCCGACCTGCACGATGAGCGAACCAACAAGCGCCTGCTCACCAAAGGCGTCATCCTGGACCGCGACGCTATCGAGCGCATCTCCACTCGCAACCTGAAGCGCATTAAGTATGCGGACAAGGACCCGCGAGTCAACGAACAGATAGACGAAATCGAAGAGATGACTTCACGCCAGATCGACGTCTTGAAAAAGATCGTGCGCGAGAAGGAAGAGAAGCTACAAAAAGGCGATGAGCTGCCGCCAGGCGTGATCAAGCTGGTGAAGGTTTACATCGCCATGAAACGCAAACTGAGCGTCGGCGACAAGATGGCTGGTCGTCACGGGAACAAGGGTGTGATCGCACGCATCCTCCCCGATGAGGACATGCCTTACTTGGCCGACGGTACGCCGATGGAGATCGTGCTCAATCCGCTTGGCGTTCCCAGCCGTATGAACGTGGGACAGATCCTTGAAACCCACCTTGGCTGGGCAGGTCATGAACTCGGAAAGAAGGTCAGCGAGTTGCTGGCCGCCAATTCACGTGAGGAATCGCTGAAGCGCGAATTGAAGGCCATCTTCAAGGGAACTCCGCTTGAAGAGCGGGTTGCGGAGTGGGACGACGAAACCCTGCAAGCCGCCGCCAAGGGCATGACCGAAGGGACGTTCTTCGCGTCGCCAGTATTCGATGGCTCTCGCGAGACGGAGATCAAATCCTTGCTCGAACAGGCAGGCTTGCCGCTATCAGGCAAAACTGAACTGTATGACGGCATTACTGGTGAGAAGTTCGAGCAGCCCGTCACTGTCGGATATATCTACATGCTCAAACTTTCACACTTGGTGGACGACAAAATCCACGCGCGCTCCATCGGACCGTACTCGCTCATCACCCAGCAGCCGCTGGGCGGCAAGGCGCAGTTCGGCGGACAGCGCTTCGGAGAAATGGAAGTCTGGGCGTTGGAAGCTTATGGCGCAGCATTCATATTGCAGGAGCTGCTGACTGCCAAGTCCGACGACGTTTACGGCCGCACCAAGATCTATGAGGCCATCGTCAAGGGCGAGGCGGCCATCGAGCCCGGCGTTCCCGAGTCGTTCAACGTACTGATTCGCGAGTTGCAGTCGCTGTGCCTCGACGTAGAACTGATCAAAGTCGCGGAGAGGAAACAAGTGGTCAGCGCTGCCGCCGATTAACTGGTGCTCAGTCCCGGTCTCAGTTCTGAGGAGCTGAGACTGGGAGCCGAGCCCACACAAGATTAGAAAATGACTTTGGTGTACGCGCTCTCGCACGCCAAAGCCGATATGGGTCAGTCGGGAACTGAGACTGGCAACTGCTTCTGAGGAGCCGTCAAGCGGCGACGTAGCGCCGCCAGAACCGGAGGAACACCTTGTATCGCTCAAGTCCATTTGACTTAGCAAGTCCCATTGCCGATTTCGATGCTATCCGCATCAGCGTTGCTTCGCCGGAGAAGATCCGCAGCTGGTCGCACGGTGAAGTGACAAAGCCGGAGACCATCAATTACCGCACTTTCAAGCCGGAACGCGATGGGCTGTTCTGCGCCCGCATCTTCGGCCCGGTGACAGACTGGGAATGCTTGTGCGGCAAGTACAAGCGCATGAAGCACCGCGGGGTGATCTGCGACAAGTGCGGAGTGGAAGTCACTCTCTCGAAAGTACGGCGCGAGCGCTTAGGCCACATTGAGCTGGCGTCTCCCTGCTCGCACGTGTGGTTCTTTAAGGGCCTCCCAAGCCGGATCGGTCACCTGCTGGACATTTCTCTGCGCGACCTCGAGTCAGTGCTTTATTTCGAGGCCTATGTGGTAGTGGACACTGGCGATGCGCCGGTGAAAGACCGCGAGATCATCAAGGACGAGGCCAAGTTCCGCGAAACCGACCAGCAATTCCGCGCCACCGGCTTCAAAGCCATGATGGGCGCCGAGGCCATCAAGGAGCTTCTGAAGCGGGTTGATGTGGATGACCTCTCCGGCGAACTGCGCGAGAAGATGAAGCACGAAACCTCGATGCAGAAGCGGCTGAAATATGCCAAGCGGCTCAAGGTTGTCGAGGCTTTCCGCAAGAGCGGTAACAAACCGCAGTGGATGATTCTGGACGTGATTCCGGTGATTCCACCGGAGCTCCGGCCCTTGGTTCCTTTGGATGGCGGCCGCTTCGCGACCTCCGACCTGAATGACCTGTATCGCCGAGTCATCAATCGTAATAACCGTCTTAAGAAGTTGATGGACTTGCACGCTCCTGAAGTGATCGTGCGCAACGAAAAGCGCATGCTGCAGGAAGCCGTAGATGCATTGTTCGACAATGGCCGCCGTGGACGCGTTCTGCGCGGCGCCAACAACCGGCCGCTCAAGTCGCTTTCTGACACACTGAAGGGTAAGCAGGGCCGCTTCCGCCAGAACCTGCTCGGCAAACGTGTGGATTATTCAGGCCGCTCGGTCATCGTGGTCGGACCCGAGCTGAAGCTGCATCAGTGCGGACTGCCCAAGAAGATGGCGCTGGAACTCTTCAAGCCATTCATTTATCACCGGCTGGAGCAGACCGGCCACTGCACCACCATCAAGCAAGCTAAGGAAATGGTGGAGCAGCAGGATTCCATTGTGTGGGACATCCTGGAAGAGGTCATCAAAGACCATCCCGTGTTGCTGAACCGCGCTCCCACCTTGCACCGACTGGGTATTCAAGCGTTTGAACCGGTGCTGGTAGAAGGCAAAGCCATAAAGATCCATCCCTTGGTCTGCACTGCGTTCAACGCAGACTTTGACGGCGATCAGATGGCGGTTCACATTCCGCTTTCGCCCGAGGCACAAATTGAAGCCAGTGTTTTGATGCTGGCGTCGCACAACATTCTTTCGCCGGCATCCGGCCAGCCCATCACCGTTCCCACTCAGGACATGGTGCTGGGAATCTATTACCTGACCAAGTCGAAGCCCGGTGCAAAGGGCGAGGGCCGCACCTTCGCCAATATTGAAGAAGTGCTTTTGGCGCTGGAAATGGGTGAGGTCGAAACCCTCACTCCCATCCGCCTGCGCCACAGCGGCGAGGTCATTGACCTCACCAGCGCTTACGACGATCAGGATGTGACCCATACCGAGCCGGTTAACTATGAGCGTCAATTCGTCAACACGACCGTCGGCCGTGCCATTCTCAACGACCATCTTCCCAAAGGCATGCCTTACGTGAATGGCCTCCTAAAGAAGAAGGGCACGGGACAACTCGTCACCTACTGCTATCTGCGGTTTGGACTGGAGACCACGGTCAAGATGCTGGATGAGATTAAGCAGCTCGGGTTCCAGTATGCGACTCGCGCCGGCCTCTCCATCGGCATTGACGACATGGTGATCCCGGACAACAAGAAGACGCTGGTGCGTGACGCCGAAAAACAAGGCGTGAGCGTTCAGCAGCAGTATCTGGACGGCGCCATCACTAACGGTGAGCGCTACAACAAAGTCATCGAAATCTGGTCGGCCATTACTGAAAAGGTGGCGGATGAGATGTTCGGACAAATGCAAAAGCGCGATAAAGAAGGCGACCTCAACCCGATTTACGTCATGGCCGATTCCGGAGCCCGCGGATCGAAACAGCAGATTCGCCAGCTTTCGGGTATGCGCGGATTGATGGCCAAGCCTTCGGGCGAGATCATCGAGACTCCGATTACGGCCAACTTCCGCGAAGGATTGACCGTGCTGGAGTACTTCATCTCTACCCACGGCGCACGTAAGGGTCTGGCGGATACAGCGTTGAAGACTGCTGATTCCGGTTACCTGACACGGCGGTTGGTTGACGTAGCGCAGGACGTGATTGTCAGCGAATACGATTGCGGCACGGTGGATGGCATTTATGTGACCTCGATCGTAGAAGCAGGAGACATCATCGAACCGCTCCGTGATCGCATTGTGGGTCGCGTTTCGTTGGAGAAGATCAAAGACTACGAGGGCAGCGTCATCGTAGACGTGAACCAGGACATCACCGAAGAGCTGGCTGCGGCGATTCAGGCGGCCGGTATCGAAAGGGTGAAGATCCGGTCGGTGCTGACTTGCGAGTCCAAACGCGGGGTCTGCGTCATGTGCTATGGACGCAACCTGGCGTCGGGGCGCCTGGTCGAATTGGGTGAGGCAGTCGGTGTGATCGCAGCCCAGTCAATCGGCGAACCAGGCACGCAGCTAACCATGCGTACCTTCCACATCGGCGGAACTGCATCCCGAGTCTCAGAGCAGTCTCGTCTTGAGGCAAAGAGCAGTGGTAGCGTTCGATTCATCAATCTGCAGACCGTGCAGTCCAAGGCCGGCGATCTGGTGGTGATGAATCGCAACGGGTCAATCGCGATCGTGGACGAGAAGGGCCGAGAGAAAGAACGCTACTCCGTGGTGTACGGCGCACGGGTAAAGGTCAAAGAGGGCGATCACGTGCAGCTCGGTCAGGTAATGGTCGAGTGGGACCCTTACACCTTCGCCATCCTGACGGAAATTGGTGGCACGGTGCAGTTCAAAGACCTGCAGGAAGGGGTCACTCTCCACGAGGAAGTGGACGAGGTCACCGGCCTGTCGCGCCTCGTGGTCACCGATTCGCCGGACGAGAAACGTCAGCCGGCCGTCGTGATCAAAGGCAAAACCACCAAGCGCTACCTGATGCCTTCTCGCTCGCACTTGATGGTGCAGGATGGCGACACCGTTTACCCGGGCGACGTGCTGGCCAAGATCCCGCGCGAAACCACCAAGACCAAAGACATCACCGGTGGTCTGCCGCGCGTGGTCGAGTTGTTCGAGGCCCGCAAGCCGCACGAAACCGCTGTCATTACGGAGATTGACGGTGTAGTGCGGTTCGGTGAAATCAGTAAAGGCCAGCGCAAGGTGTATGTGACCGCCGACAACGGTACGGAGAAAGAGTATTCCGTGCCGCGTGGCGTGCACATCAACGTGCAGGAAGGCGAACGCGTACGGGCTGGCGAGCCGCTGATGGATGGTCCGTTGAACCCGCACGACATTCTCGCCGTTCTCGGCGAGAAGGAGTTGCAGGCTTACCTGGTGAACGAAATCCAGGAAGTCTACCGGCTCCAGGGCGTGAACATCAGCGACAAGCACATTGAGGTGATCGTCCGCCAGATGATGCGTTGGCGCAAGGTGGAAGACGTCGGCGACACCCAGTTCCTGCTGGAACAGCAGGTGGACCGCTTCCGCTTCCAGGAGGAGAACGAACGCACGATCGTGCAAGGCGGCAAGCCGGCCACGGGAAGGCCGTTGCTGCTCGGCATCACCAAGGCGTCGCTCTCCACCGAGTCGTTCATCTCGGCGGCGTCCTTCCAGGAGACCACGCGGGTCCTCACCGAAGCATCCATTCAGGGTGCGGTGGACCACCTGCGCGGCCTGAAGGAGAACGTAATCGTGGGCAGGCTGATCCCCGCGGGTACCGGCATGGAGTACTATCGCAACGTAAAACTCTCGCCGGAGCTCGAGGAAGCTGCCCAGAAGGTGCAAGAGGAAGTGTCGGCTGCCTACGAAGAGGCGGAGCGTGCTCTTGAACTGCTACGCCACGAGGGCGAGACCGAGGAACTTGCAGCCGAGTAACTCTCCAATAGTCCAGGGGGCGATCCCGATCGCCCCCTCTTTCCTTAGGTGACGATGCGAGCGAACCCGCAACAGCATGTATCCGGCGGGCTACCCCAGACCCTCTCCAACGGGGACCCCGTCATCCAATTGCACCACCCAGCTCAGCGGGTTACGCTGGACCGCAGGATGTGGAATTTCGTTCAGTTGCTGCGGCGGGCCTTCTGGCGAGCACTTCAACACGACGCATTCGCGGTAGCCAAAGCCTCAGCCTACTCTTCCATCCTCACAATGTTTCCCGCCATGCTGGTCATGGGAGCAGTCCTGGCTACGTCAAAGGAGACTGCGGCTATGTTGCGCGAGGCATCCTATGCGGTTGGCAAGATACTGCCGGCGGGCAGCGCTACGGCCGTTGCCTATCTGAAGGGCAGCACGCAACGATCGGTGGGCCTTCTGATAACTGCTTCGCTGATCACGCTCTGGACGTCCTCGGGAGTGATGGTTTCCTGGATGGAGGGCTTCCGCAACGCTTACCAGTTGCCGAAAATATGGGGCTTGGTGAAGGAGCGGATGATTGCCTTCCTGCTGGTGATCATGGCCGGCGTTCCGATGACCTTTGCTACCGTTCTGGTAGCTTTCGGCAGCCAGATTGAAACCCGCATGCTGTTCTACCTGGGACGCGAGTTTGGCCCGTTGCTGCTTTTTGTCTGGACAGCCATTCGCTGGATCATTGCCATTTTGACCAGCATTTCTGTCATCGCTCTTATCTACCACCATGCGGTTCCCCGAACGCAGCCTTGGCACACGGTTCTGCCAGGGGCAACGCTCTCAACCGGGATGTGGCTCATCGCAACCGCACTCTTTGGGTGGTATCTACAGCATTACGCTGATTACAGCGTGATCTATGGATCTTTGGGAGCGGCCATCGCGCTGCTGGTGTGGTTGTACATCGTCTCGGTTATTATTTTGATCGGGGCTGAGTTCAATGCCATGTTGTTCCCCCGCTGTCAGATAGAAAAGGACCGCCAGAGCCAGCTAGACAGTTCTGACATCGCGGTACGCTAGTCCAGCGCCAACCGTGAAGACGAAACCTCCTCTTTCTAGAATGCAGTCCATCACAATTCGGAGAACTCGTGGAGAAGGGTGAGCGCGGCGTTAGTGAACATCTGATTGCCGAGCCCGAACAAGTCGCCGAGACTGCACTCTCGGTTCGTGCCGAACGTTCACCAAGCGCTCCGGGGCCCGGCAGGCGGGCCAAGATCATCTGCACACTGGGGCCTTCCAGTAGCTCAGAAGCCATGATCCGGGAACTCATGCGCACGGGAATGGATGTGGCACGACTCAACTTTTCTCATGGAAACCATGAAGAGCACGCTCGAGTAATCGATAGAATTCGCCGCGCCGCCGAAAAGGAAGAGCGTACTATTTGCATCCTGCAGGACCTGCAAGGTCCCAAGATGCGCACCGGCCGGCTGAAGTATCGCACTGCGGTGGCGCTGAAGGCAGGCTCTCGCGTAATCCTTACGCCACGCGATCTCCCGGGGACCGCCTCGCTGATTTCCATTACCTTTACCGATCTGGCGCGAGAAGTAGAACCCGGCTCCCGGATTTTGCTTTCAGATGGGCTGATCGAGCTGCGCGTCAAAGCCATTCGCGGTGACGACGTAGAGTGCGATGTCGTAAACGGCGGGATTCTGGCGGAGCACCAGGGCATCAACATTCCCGGTGCAACCTTGAGCGTTCCTTCGCTCACCGAAAAGGACTACAAGGACCTTGAGTTTGGTCTTACTCACGACATTGACATTGTCGCGCTCTCGTTCGTGCGTTCGGCGGAGGATGTGCGCCGTGTAAAGCGCCTGATTGGTGAACGCAAGAGCGATGTACCCGTGATCGCCAAATTGGAGAAGCCGCAGGCAGTCGAACACCTGGAGAGCATCCTGGACGTAGCGGACGGAGTCATGGTGGCGCGTGGCGATCTGGGAGTGGAGATGCCGGCAGAGCGCGTACCCATCATCCAAAAGCAAGTCATCGGTCGGGCGGCGGAGTGGCGCAAGCCGGTGATCACTGCCACGCAAATGTTGGAGTCAATGATTGATAACCCACGTCCGACCCGCGCTGAGGCCAGCGATGTGGCGAATGCAATTTTTGACGGAACCGACGCGGTCATGCTCTCCGCGGAAACCGCCAGCGGCAAATATCCGCGTGAGGCTGTCGCGATGATGGCTAGGATCGTGGAAGCCGCGGAAGATCACTTACTACACCTGGGCATGGTGAGGCGGCGGCGTGAGCACCGCAATCTCTCTATCTCAGAAGCAATTTGCGAAGCCGTAGCTCACGCCGCCCAGGACCTGGAAATGCGTGCCATCGCCATCTTTACGGAAACGGGGAACACGGCACGACTGATCTCGAAATATCGGCCGCGAACGCCGGTGTACGCCTTTGCCCATGTGCCTGAGGTGTGCAATCGTCTGAATCTGTTTTGGGGAATCAGGCCAATCAACTCGGATACGGCCCTCTCGGTTGAACAGATGGTGCAGACCGCCGAACAGGAACTGCTCCGGTTGCGCAAGGTCACTCCCGGCAATGTTGTCGGGGTGGTAGCCGGCACGCAGCAGACCTCAGGCTCAACCAACTTTATGCGATTTCATGTGGTCACGGAACCTCACCCACCTGAACGGCGGAAGGAGCGGCGAAAGCCCCCGTTCGCCGCGAGAAAAAAGAAATGATGCGGCCCGTCGCGGAACAAATCTAATTGATGGTGTGATAGCTTCGATAATACTTTCACGACAGGAATGGGATTTTTGGGAGTCATGCCACAGGAAATTTTGTCGCTAGCAATATTCGAACCGCTGGAAGGCACCGAAGCGGAAGCTCTCGAAACCATTCGGGGCCTAATGACGTTGCTGGCAGAGAAAAGATACAGCCACGACGTGCTCTATCACGATCAGAACTCATCACGATACATGGTGGTACGCCGCTGGGCTTCCGAAGAGGCGCGCCAGGAAGCGCACGAAGATCCGGACGTTCATGCCTATTGGGCCCGCCTTGGTCACTTGATCAAGACCGAGAAAATCTACGAGAGCTACCAGAAACTGAGCTAGCGTCTGTGGCTTCCACATCCGATTCAGAAACCACGCCCGGCGAACAGCTGCCTGCTCCAGAGCGGCTTGCGGAGGAGGCGCCGTCGGGAGTTGCCGTCCGGGGATTCCTCCATCGTCCTCTCGACGCCTCCGGTAATGGAATGGTGCTGACCCATGGAGCGGGTGGGAACTGCGAGGCTCCACTGCTCCGCGCTTTGGCTGACGCGTTCGCCCTTGCTGGATTCCTCGTACTGCGGTGCGACCTTCCCTTTCGCCAGGCACGACGGTTTGGACCGCCACGGCCCGGCGATGCTGCGCGCGACCGCGAAGGTCTGCAATTAGCGGTGGCTTCGCTACGAAAAAACGCGCCCGGTCGGGTCTTCCTTGGCGGCCATTCTTATGGCGGTCGTCAAGCAAGCATGCTGTTGGCCACTGATCCCACGGTGGCGGATGGCCTGCTCTTGCTCTCTTATCCGCTGCATCCACCGCGCAAACCAGAGCAACTCCGAACCCAGCATTTTCCCCAGTTGCAGAGGAGAGCTCTTTTTGTGCACGGTTCGCGAGATGAATTCGCTTCTTTGCAGGAGTTGGAGACAGCCCTGAAGCTCATTCCTGCGGAGACCCGCTTGCTGTCGATTCCCGGCGCGGGACACGATTTGGGGTTTGGAACAAAGAAAAGCATGCCTCCAGATCTGCCGCAGACAATTGTTGCCGCGTTCAAAGAATTCTTTGACTAGGACGGCAGGTCAGTTCACCCACGGCGATTTGGATTCGCCGTTCTTCTTGTCGGGAACTTTGGTCTCCGGCCCGCGGTAGTTGCCATGCTCGTCGAAGTAATCGGCACGGTCGTGGTTTCGCATGTAGACTTCAAACTTGCGGGCAGCACGGCGACGCTTCCATCGATAGTACGAATTCCGGATCCCGAAATACTTCTCCGACGTGGCATAGCTTAGCCCGCGACGCGGCAGGAACTTCAAATAGAGATAGCCGAACAATGCACCGCCAAGGTGGGCGAAATAAGCGATCCCGCTGGGGCCAGGCGTGAATACACTGATCAAAGTTATGAATATCCAGCCCCAGACCACGTACTTGGCTTTAATAGTGAAAGGAAAAGGAAACAGCATCAGTTCCCTGTCACCATAAAGGACCGCAAAAGCCACCAAGATTCCAAACACGCCGCCGGAGGCGCCGACGGTTCGCACTCGGGGATCGGCGCCCAGGAATCCGCTGTATCCCACGGCCACGGTGACCAGCGCTGCCGCGACTACGCAAAAAAAATAGAACTCCAAAAACTGTCTGCCGCCCCAATCGGACTCCAGCTGAGAACCGAACATCCATAGTCCTAGCATATTTGAAAAAAGGTGCCATAAGCCGGCGTGCAGAAATGAATAGGTAACCAGCTGCCACAAAAATCCATGTGCTACCAAGACCGGCTTCAGGCCGCCGATGACAATAACCTGGTTGGCTGTATCCGGCGAGAATGCATTTAAAACAGTGACCGCGAAGAAAATCGCGGCATTCGCCAGTATCAGCCGTTTCACCCAATGGGTAAACGGGGGGAACGACAGCGACATGGTGTATCCGCGGGAAGGCATGCCATTCCAGCTTATCAGGAAAGCTAATGCTCGGGCGTGGGCGTAACCGGCAGGCTCCTGTGCCCAGCAACATCAACCGAACGCACCGCAAAAATCACATTGTCCTTGGATTCTTCCAGGGTGACGCGCGTTGCAGAACCAACCGATCTAGAGCGCTCCCACAAGGGAGCAGTGGTGGAGCGCCACAAGACTTCATAGGCGCTGGCTAGTCCGCCTGGGGATGGCTGCCATTGCAGTGTAGATGTGTTCTCCAGTTCCTTGGCTAAAAGACGAACCTCGGCGGGTGGCGCCGGCGCTGAGGCCAACGCCGACAGGGACGCGGCATTCACCCGAGCTACATTCGCGACGTAATCGAAATTAACAAATTTTGGTAGATCGCCGTATTCGATTCCCTTTTCGGTCCGAACGTTTTGGTGCTGATGGTTGTAGTTTTCGCGATACTCAGTGAAGCGGACTGCCGCAAATCCCTCTTGATTAAACGAGAGATGGTCGCCGCCCCGCAGAAAACGATCGGGACGAAATATGAGCATCGGCTGGAACGAGGACGGCAAATAAACTGCCGCGATGTCAGCGATATAACGAGCCAATGCCCGAGAAGCCGAATCATTCTCGCCACCCAGAGCGCGTGTGCGGCGCACGTCATCGGGAGTTCCAGCTTCGAGGACGCTCAGCGGAACACCTTCCGAGAACAAGCGCACACGGTGAGGGTCTTGACCCGGACTTCGATCGCCGCCAACGATGTCGTTGTTAAGTACAGCTTCGATCTGCCAGCCCTGCTGCTTCGCCATTTTTGCAAAGTGCTCGCTACCGTAGAGTCCCTGCTCTTCCCCTGCAACAGCCAGGAAAATAATTGTGGCGGGAAAACGTAGCTGGCTGAGGACACGCGCGCATTCCAGGCTCACCGCGGTTCCACTTGCGTCGTCATTGGCACCGGGAGCTTCTCCTGTGGCATCTTCAGCGCCGCTGTTTCGCGAATCGTAGTGCCCGGTCACCAGGTAAATACGTTTGCGGTTTCCGGCATCGCTGCCGCGCAGGACTGCATACACATTTACGATCTCGGTTGGAGCGGGAACGCGCTCGCTCTTGGGCTGCACGAAGGTGTCAGTATGGACCTCCAGGCAGCCCCCGCAGGCACGGGAGTAGCGCTCGAATTCGGACCTGATCCATTCCCGCGCCGCCCCTATGCCTCGTCCTTCGGCGATAGAATCAGGGCCAGCAGCCGAAAGGGTCTGGCGGGTATGGAACTCGGCCAGCCGGGTAATGGTGTCGCGAATGTGTGCCGCTGAGATATTGCTCAATGCGCTTGCGATCTTTGGATCTGCAGCGTGGCGGCCGCCACTGGCACCGCGAGAGGCCAAGCGATGGGAGGACGGAGGGCGTGTGCCCAGAGTTCCCCGTTGGGCAACCGCCACCACCGTCGCTGCCATCAGAATGGCAATCCAGAAGACCAGCTTCATAGAACGTTGAACCACCCCGGAAGGGGACTTTCGCGCATGCGCCTCGCGTATATTGAATTTACTGCCCTGCCGCCTGCCCCAAGCGGCGGGGCGGGCTTGACGTTGGCCCCAAAGAGATTCTAAATAGTAGCAGGACGGCTATCATACGCACGGAGGCTCTTATGGTTTTATGTCCGGAATGCGAAACCGATCTGGACATCGAGGAAGACGAAGTAGACGAGGGCGAGATCGTCTCCTGCCCGGAATGCGGTGTTGACTTCGAAGTGATTACTACTCACCCCCTGGAATTGAACCGCCTTGAAGAAGAGGAAGCGGCCGCTGAGGCTGAAGAAGAGGCCGAGGACGGCGATTATTCCTAACGGCTGAGAGTACTCAGCTCCCTCCGAATAGCGACTCCCCACTGCATGCAGAAAACGAAGAGAGCCACACCAGCCCTTTGGCGAATTCACCCAACGTGTCCCGGCGGGCAAAGCTGACTATGTGATCTGGGCGGAGCCTACCGAGGGTAGCTAAGTTACACAAACGATTGACCTTAATGTCAGTTACCGAGGTTCACGGTGCACGAGGAAAACGACGAGGGGGTGGACACCTGGTTTGCATCTAACAGAGTAGAATCTGAAATAAATTTTGCTGCGGAGGTAGCCTAAATGAAGACCTGCGTGCTGGCCTGGTTGACGTTGGTGTTCCTACTTCCGGTAAAGCCCGCACATGCTCAAGCGTGGCCTGCGCGTGTGGGTTCTGACGTTAAAGAGAAACCTGCGCTCACCCGTACCTTGACCGGTCACGTAAGCAATGCGAGTGGCGCTCCCCTTTCCGGGGCGGTCGTGTACCTCACCAACACCCGCACCATGGCAGTGAAGACCTATATCACTGGGCCTGATGGCGCTTATCGTTTTCCGGAGCTGTCCCCCAATGTTGATTATCAGGTGTACGCACAGTACCAGGACAAAAAGAGCGACAGCAAGACCCTGAGTTCATTTGATAACCGGTCGCAGGTGCTGATCAATCTGAAGGTGGATACGAAATAGCAATCTTGGAATTTCCCCGCACTAACTAAAAAGCCGCCCACAGGCGGCTTTGCTTTTGGTCCAATTTCGAAACCTCTAATTCTGGTCGTTGCCCGCCCTCTTCCAGGACATGAGTTCCTCGATGGTGGAGGTGGCGCTGGAAACCGGATGCTTGTACGATTCTACTTCTGCGCGGCTGGCCTCTTCTCCCACAGCCCGTATGCTGAGGCCCACTTTCTTCTCGCCGGGATTCAGTTTGATGACCTTGAAGTCGAACTCTTGTCCCGGCTCTAACTTGATGGTCACGCCATTCGCGTCCACCGCCTCAGAGTTGTGACATAGACCTTCTATGCCATCGGCAATTTCGACGAATGCGCCAAAGGTGGCCACTCGCAAAACTTTTCCGTGCAACACGTCGCCCACTCTGTGTTGGGCAAAGAACGTCTCCCAAACGTCGGGCTGCAGCTGCTTCACACCCAAGGAGAGACGGCGCTTATCGGGCTCGATCGCAAGCACGATCGCTTTGACGCGGTCGCCCTTCTTGAGCACTTCCGAGGGATGCTTCACCCTTTTCGTCCAACTCAAATTGCTCACATGGACCAATCCATCGATGCCGTCTTCAATTTCAATGAAGGCCCCGAAGTCAGTAAGATTGCGAACGCGCCCTTCCACCGTGGCATTCACCGGATACTTCTGTATCAGGCTCTCCCATGGATTCGCTTCCAATTGCTTCATGCCCAGGGAAATACGCCTTTCTTCCGGGTTCACGCTTAATACTTCAGTCTCGACAGTGTCACCGACGTTAACAATCTTAGAGGGATGCTTCATCCGCTTGGACCAAGTCATCTCGCTCACGTGTACCAGTCCTTCGATTCCCTGCTCGAGTTCGATGAAGGCACCGTAATCAGTCACGCTGATCACTCGGCCCTTAACGTGGGCACCCACGGGGTAGCGGTGGGCGGCGTCCAGCCATGGATCGGGTGTGAGCTGCTTGAATCCGAGCGAGACCCGCTGCTTGTCTTTGTCGAATTTGAGGACCTTTACCTGGATCTCATCTCCGACATTCACCAGGTCGCGAGGGTGAGTGAGGCGGCCCCACGACATGTCGGTGATGTGCAGCAATCCATCGATGCCACCCAGATCGACAAAGGCGCCGTAGTCGGTAAGGTTCTTAACGGTCCCGGTGAGCACTGTGCCTTCTTCCAGGTGCTCAAGAACTTTGGAGCGTTTGGCCTGTTGCTCTTCCTCCAGCATCTGCTTCCGCGAGACCACGATGTTGCCACGTTTCTTGTTCAGCTTGATGATCTCGACTTCGATCTCTTGTCCTTTCAAGCCTTCCAAGTTGCGTACCGGCCGCAGATCCACTTGCGAGCCTGGCAAGAACGCTTGCGCGCCATAGATATCTACCGTGAGCCCACCTTTGATCCGCTCAATTACTATTGCCTTGATCGGCCGCTTCTCGTCGTGCGCACGCTCGATCTCATCCCAGGCCCGAAGCCGCTGCGCTTTCAGGTGTGAAAGCTTGGTATAGCCCTCTTCGGTCTCGCCCTTCTCAATCATCACATCAATTTCGTCGCCCGACTTGAATTTAGGGCTCCCCGAATGGTCCAGGACTTCGGCGATCGGCAGCATACCCTCTGACTTGGCGCCAATATCCACCACCACATGGGTGGGCGTGACCTTCAAAACCGTCCCTTTCACAACGTGATCTTCGCCGACGGCGGCTTCAGCTTCCGGGGTGAAGGTTTCAAGTGCGGTGGCAAAATCGTCAGTTAGCATGGGTTCTTTTTTTTCAGTTCGGATTGGAGTCGGGGAGGTCTTTTCTTCGGAAACTGCCGCCTGCGCGGTCTGTGACTCCGGCGCTTCAGAATCATTGGATTCAGACGCCGGCGAAAATTCCAGATTTCGTGCCGTGCTGTCGTGAAATTCCATACTCAGTGTCGCACCGGTGTGTGATGCGGAGCGGGCAAGGCAGACGGACTGCTGGTTCAAATCTTCGGTGTGATTGCCCAAACTATCGGGCTGGGTAGTTCCAGCGGTCAGACGTTCTAATGCAATGCCGCGTCCAACAGAACCCTTCGACTATAGCAACCGTTTCCGAAAGGTGTCAAACCCCTGAAGCCGTAACCAGCACCTGCGTGCTTCATGTGCAATCGGAAGTCCATCTGATACTCTCCCGGCCATGGATTATCTCTGGACTCCATGGCGTTACGCTTATGTTACTGATGCCCAAAAGCCAACAGGATGCATATTTTGCGAGGCCATTAAACAGAAAAATGACCGTGCAGCCCTGATTGTTTATCGAGGTACGCGTTGCTTCATTATCCTGAATACCTTCCCCTACACTTCCGGACACGTCATGGTTGTGCCCAATGAGCATGTGGACCAATTGGAAAAATTGACCGCGCCTGCCACTCACGAATTGATTGATCTCTGCCAGCGCATGGAGCAGGTTCTGCGAGAGGTTTACCATCCGGATGGATTGAATTTGGGAATGAATGTTGGGCGCGCTGCCGGGGCGGGTGTGGCCGACCACATACACATGCACGTCCTCCCCCGCTGGGTCGGGGACACGAATTTCATGACTACTACCGCAGAGACTCGGGTTTTACCCGAAGCGCTCGACACTACCTACCAGCGATTACGTGAGAAGCTGCAACATTAGCTGCACAAACCGTAGATGACATGGGGAAGTCTGCTCTCAACTGCTTTGCAACGAGTTTGAGACTGCACCAGCCGGCCAGCCCGCATCCTAATTTTGAGAAGAACAATTCAGGAGGAGGACCTCATGGCCCATTACGGCACGTTAGGTAGCCATCGTTTTTCCGAAGATGTTGACGACATTCGCGGTACAACCGTACGCGGCTTGGAAGATGAGAAGATTGGAACGATAGATGACGTGATTTTCGATCACGGCACGGGAGAGATCAGATATGTCGTAATTGACAGCGGCGGATGGCTGAAGAGTCGTAGGTTCCTGATTATGGCCAGCCGCATCTTTGCCAGTCCAGAGCGGCCAGATGAGTTGCAGGTGGGAGTGACCAAACAGCAGATCGAAGATCTGCCACCCTATGATGACAAGTTGCTGCGATCAGAGGAAGACTGGAAGAAATACGAGGAAGACTACAAAAAAGCCTGGCATGATGGGCCGGTGCAGCACCGCCACGGTTCTGACCGTAACATTACTCCCACGGACGACGAACTCGAGCCTGCCGGTGCTTCCGGACAAACGTCGAGTGGCGGGAGCACGGTAACGGCAGCCGATCTTTATCCCGATCGCATAACCGACAAATTCTCGGATCCAACGCCAAGTGGGGGGAAGGTCACGCTGAGGCCTGGAGGAATAGCGAGCCGGGCGGAAGACGCGTCCAAGGGTGTGGCGCTGCTCAGACCACGACTGGACGATTTTGCGGCTCATCTGCGGCGTAATCGAGTTGACGTCCAGGCTAAATGCCCGCAATGCGAAACCGCATCAGAGAAACAGCGCGACGTTGCTTAGTTTCTTCGAGGCAGAGGGCGCGGAGATCCCGTCCTCTGCCTCTAACTCTTTTCCAGCAGGTCCAACATTTCTTTTTCGCTTATCACTTTGACCTGCAGCTCACGCGCCTTATCCAGCTTGGAACCGGCGTCGCTACCGGCGACGACATAGTCGGTTTTCTTGCTGACCGATCCCGATACTCGACCCCCGGCGTCTTCGATGAGCTTCTTGGCTTCATCGCGAGTGTGGTTCGCCAGAGTCCCGGTGAGAACAAACGTCTTGCCCGCCAACGCGGTGCCGCGCTCTTTCTTCTTACCAGTGAAATTCAGCTTGGCCGAACGCAGCCTCTCAACCAGCTCGCGATTTTTTGCTTCTTGGAAAAAGTCGTAGATGCTCTGTCCGACGCGCGGCCCAACTTCATTTACTTCCTGCAACTCCTCCATACTCGCCTTCATGATGGCATCCAGCGACCCGAAATGTTCAGCCAGGAACTCGGCCGTGCGCTCACCCACAAAGCGTATTCCCAGACCATAGATCACCCGCTCGAGCGGCAGTTTACGGGAAGCTTCGATTTCATCCAGAACATTTTGCGCGGATTTATCACCCATCCGCTCCAGGCTAAGCAGGTCCTGCTTGGTGACACGGTAAATATCCGCAACACTCTTAACCAGACGGCGCTCCGTGAGCTGATTCACCAGAGCGTCCCCCATGCCTTCAATGTTCATCACGCCACGCGAGGCAAAATGCAAAATCGTCTCCCGCAGCTTTGCCGGGCAATTAGCATTCACACAGCGGTGGTCAGCCTCGCCCTCAACCCGCACCACGTGACCGCCACAGACCGGGCAGCGCTCGGGCATGTGAAATTTCTTTGTGCCGCGAGGCTTATCTTCGAGAACGCGTACCACCTTGGGGATTACGTCCCCGCCGCGCTCCACGGAAACCCAGTCGCCGATCTTGACTCCGAGCCGCTCGATTTCGTCGGCATTGTGTAACGTTGCGCGAGTGACAGTGGTGCCGCCGATGGAGACCGGCTGAAGGACCGCCACCGGTGTGAGTTTGCCGGTCCGACCCACTTGTGTGATGATGTCTTCGATTTTTGTCGTGCCCGAGCGCGCAGCATACTTGTAAGCGATCGCCCAACGCGGGGCTTTTCCTGTGTACCCCAGCTCTCGCTGCAGACGGGTGTCATCAACTTTGATGACTACTCCGTCAATCTCGTAGGCGAGCGCTTCGCGCTTCGGCTCCCAGGCATTGATAAAGTTCCAGACCTTTTCAATGTCGGCAGCCCTGCGCCAATTGGGATTGACCTTGAAACCCGCTTCCTGCAGGGCTTCGAGTGCTTTGGCGTGGTGCTCGAAAAATGGCCGGCCGTTTACCAGAACAAAATAGGCATAAAAATCCAGGCGGCGTTGCGCGGTAATGTTCGGATCGAGCACGCGCACCGCCCCGGCCGCGGCATTCCGTGGATTGGCGAATTTGGAGAGCCCCTGGCGTTCGCGCTCCTCATTCATCCGCTCGAAGGACTTTGTAGGCATAATCACTTCGCCGCGCACCTCAAATTCGGGTGGCAGGCCAGCTCTTTTCAGGGTTGCCGCCGGAATGGAGAGGGGTACCGAACGCAACGCTCTGAGGTTCAGAGTCACTTCTTCGCCGATAGAACCGTCACCTCGGGTGATGCCGAGCGCCAGGTTCGATTTCCCGCGCTCTTCCCGGTCGGGCGCGTAGCGTACCGCCATGGATAGCCCGTCGAGCTTGAGCTCGCAAACGTAATCCACGTCCTTCCGGCCGCTGAGTTCGTGCACCCGCCGTTCCCAGTCGCGTAGTTCTTGCTCGTTGTAGGCGTTATCCAGAGACAACATCGGGGAGGAGTGCGGCACCTTCACAAAGCCCTCGCGCGGCTTTCCCCCGACCCGTTGACTGGGTGAATCCGACGTAATGAGCTCTGGGTGTTCAGCCTCCAGCCGCTTGAGCTCCTGCATCAGTCGGTCGAACTCGGCGTCGCTTACTTCGGGATCGTCGAGCACGTAATACCGGTGCTCGTGATAGCGAATCTGGTCGCGCAGTTCGTCGATCCTATGCTCTAGTTTGGCGGCACTTGCCATCTCTGAAATTATATTGTGCGCGAGCGAGCTGCGGACGATCCCTGGAACAAAGCAAAGGGCTGGTGAAAAATCGCCAGCCCAGACTTTTTTATCGCGGCTGAGGTAATCGAAGGACTACGTTCCCAGCTCTTCAGCTGTGAGCTTCGTGTCAGCGCCCTTCCAGGCGGCGTCGAATTGCTTCTGTACGAATCCAGCCTCGTAGCTGCGCTTCTGCGCATCCAGGCTCTGCTTCAAGCCGAACAGGGAGCGGGGATTGCGGGGGTTCTTGTCCAAGTCGGCACGAAACACTTTTTCCGCCTCGTCCGGTTTTCCCGCGCGCAGCAGGACCGCCCCCAAGGATTCGCGGACTGGGAAAAACCAATCCGGTGGCTCGCCATAGTTAAGACCATCCTGAACGGCAACCGCCTCCTGCAGCATGCGAATGGCGGAGTCGTTGTCACTCTTTGCCACAGCGATCCGGGCACCCAGGACATTATCCGCAATCTTCAGAACGTCCCGTGTCTTATTGTTGAAGGGCATTGCAAAGATGGCATCCGCCGGAGTGTTGTTCTCCACTTCGACGACGGTCTGGCGTTCAGCCTCGGCCTCTTTCATCTTGCCAGTGGCGGCAAATGCCATACCCCTTGCGAAATGCCAAAAGGTGGTTACGACCTTCATCGAAGGGTCGGGCTGCGGGATTTGGAGAATATCGTTCCAGCGGTGGAAGCGAACATTGACCGCGATGGGAATTGCCACAAAAGGCTCTAGCGGCGGCATCATCTTCACCGCTGGAGCGACATGGGTGGCAAGCAAGTCGGCCGCTCGCTTGGATTCGGCGAATTTCCCGTCCATCGCGCCCGCAATCGCGATGAAGTGCAGGTTATGGCTGTAATACATCATCGGATATATGCCCTGCACGCCACTCGCTTTAATGTAAGCGCGGTCGGCAGCCGCAGCTTTTTCGTTGGTTTGCACAGCAGCCTCGTAGTCGCCTGTGCGGATGTATACGTGCGCGGGCATGTGGACGAGATGGCCAGCAGCGGGCGCGAGTGATGCCAGCCGATTTGCCTGGGGTAAAGCGCGCTGCGGGCTGGGCGATGCCTCTACCGCATGAATGTAGTAATGCACTGCGCCCACGTGGTTCGGATCGCGTCGAATCACAGATTCCAACGTTGAGATGACTTCTTCTGTGCCTTCTTGCGGGGTGCCGTCAGCCTTCCACAAGCCCCAGGGGTGCAGGTTCATTTCGGCTTCAGCAAACAATGTGGCGGCATCCAAGTCCTCAGGATATTTCCTGCTTACCTCGCGCATGGCATTGGTAGCGTTGATCGCCGCTTGATGCCAGTCAGCATTAGCTGGGCTGGGATACCTCTGAGCCATCGCCTCAATGTAGGCTTTCTCATTCGCAGGAGAGTTCGCTGAGAGTTGGACCGCCTTTTGGACCGCCTCGTACGCTTGCTTCCGGCGGTCATCGTTCGCCGGATCGTTGTAGTTCGGACCCACTGCTTCGGCAATTCCCCAGTACGCCATCGCCATTTGCGGGTCGAGCTCCGCCGCCCGTCGGAAGGAATGCGCCGCTTCGTCGTGATTGAAGGCATAGATCAGCCTGAGGCCCTGGTCAAAAAATTGCTGCGCTACAGGACTCTTGGTGGAGACGGGGTGATGAGTATCGCCAATCCCGGACATCAGGGTAGCTGCAGGCTGCGGGGCAGGATGCTGCTGCGCAATTGCAACGCTACAGGCAAGCAGGAGGACAACAAACAAAGTGGAACGTTTCATCGGCAATTTCCTCCCGAATCTGGATTTGATATGTCGGACCTTGGGCCGATGGAGAGTTCGAGATAGAGTAGTCAAAACCTGAGGCCGCCGCAAGCCAACAATGCAGCTATTTTGGCGGTGGAACGCGGCATCATCCAGGAACTGCTAAGCTTTCCCTGGCAAAAGCCTTGCTCCAGGCGACAAAACAGTGAAGAAAGCTGCACTCATCTACAACCCGGCCTCGGGACGCCAGCACGGCCGCCGCATGGCCCAGATCGAAGCGGCGGCAAGGGTGCTGCACAACACTGGCGTAGAAACCATTATTGCCGCCAGCAAAGGTCCGGGTGAGGCTGGCGCACAGGCGCAACAAATGATCGCGGATGGTTGCGACTCCATACTTGCCTGCGGCGGCGACGGAACCATTCATGACGTTATCCAGGGAATGGTTTACAGCCAGGCAGCGGTGGGCATAATACCCCTTGGGACTGCCAACGCCTTGGCTCACGACTTGGGAGTGCCACGCAACCCAGTTGCGGCAGCTCGTCTCGCGCTTACCGCTGAACGCCGTCGCGTAGCCGTGGGAAAGGTTACTTTTAACAAGACCGACAGCGAGTCTCAGACTCGGTATTTCATCGTGGCTGCCGGAGTAGGAGTTGACGCCCACCTTTTCTATCGCATTCACTCCCGCCTGAAACAACGAATGGGGATGAAGGCGTATTACGCGGAAGCATTCCACCTGTGGTTTACCCACGAGTTGAGCCGGTTTGAGGTGGAATTGACGGATCCATACGGAAACACGCGCCGGGAGAGCGTGTCGCAAATGCTGGCAGTGCGGATTACTCAGTTCGGCGGCGTGTTGAGGAAACTCGCCCCCGGCGCGGCTTTGGATCGAAACGACGTCCAGGTCTTATTGTTCCGCACTTCCAGCCGAGTGCCCTATCTTCTTTATCTGATCAAGACTTTGCTCCGCGGCGACATGCCTGTACCCGGTGTGGAGCTGGTGCACACCAGTCGTTTGACCTGTCGGCCGCTAACCAGCGGCAACGGCGCCACCGCAAGAATCTATGCTGAAGCCGATGGCGAATTGCTGGGAAAATTGCCGGTGGAGATTACAGTTGTTCCTCGTGCATTGACGCTGCTTGTCCCGCAATCTCTGGCCATGGAGAGGCTTCAGGATAAATTGCTGGTGAGCGCGGCGCCGCCGGTGGGCGACGCAATATCCTGAAACCTGTACACTCTGAACTTTGGATCCGCTCACCCACCTGCTGACCGGCGCCTGCATGAGTCGTGCCGGGCTGAATCGTATGACCGCGCTGGCGACACCAACTCTGGTGCTTGCTGCCGAAGCTTCGGACATTGATGTAGTCGCTTATGTTCGCGGGTCCGCGGTTGGATTCGCTCACCATCGCGGCATCACCCATACTTTTGTTGGTGTCCCGCTGGTGGCGGCGCTGGTGGTTGGTTTTGTTTTTATTTGCCACTGGTTAAAGCATCGCCGAGATCACTCAGCGAGCTCCCGGCCACGCTGGGGACTGCTTTTTGTGTTTTCGTGCCTGGCAGGCCTGAGCCATATTTTGCTGGATTACACCACAGCTTATGGAGTCCGGCCGTTCGAGCCTTTCAGCTACAGATGGTACGCCTGGGACATCGTCTCGATTGTCGAGCCGGTACTGCTGTTGATTTTGATCGCGGCCCTGGTTCTGCCTGGGTTGGGAAGTTTGATCAGCTCCGAGATTGGGGTTCGCCGCAAAGAACCTCGAGGGCGGCTGGCCGCGATTCTTGCATTGTTGGCGATGGCCGGAACCTGGGCAGTGCGTGATTACGAACATCGTCGGGCCATGGCAGCCATGCAGGCGCGGAACTACGAAGGTGCCGAGCCAGTGCGCTTCTCGGCTTTTCCCTACAGTGTCAATCCCTTCAAGTGGATGGGAGTGGTGGAAACCCAGAATTTTTTCGAGAACATGCACGTAGATTCCCTGACCCCTGACGTTGACCCTGACAACAACGCCCGCATTCGCTACAAACCCCAGGAAACGGCGGTCACCCTGGCGGCTAAGAAGTCCTATCTCGGCCGGGTTTATCTTGATTGGGCACGCTACCCCATTACCGAGACCGAGGAACTGGCGCCGCCGCAGAAAGGATACGTGGTTCGGTTCTACGACCTCCGGTACATGTTCCCTGAGCGCGAGGGCTCGCCGCTCAGCGCAGTGGTGGTGCTCGATGAGAACCTCAATGTGGTCGAGCAACGCATGAGCGCGCGCGGAGAACGCGCTGGTAGTGCCCGACACTGATCCTGATGGAAGCAGGTTTTGAGTTAAACTTGACTGAAGGCGTCACAGGGCCCAGAATTTTGTACGGTTCGTGAGTGACGTATCGAGGTGACCATGCTGGCATATATCTTTGTGCTGTTCGCGGCCGCGTTTCGTTTCGCGCCCCATCCTTTTGCATTTACTCCCGTGGCGGCCTCGCTTTTATTTTTCGGCTCGCGAATGCCACGCAAACAGGCGTGGATCCCTGTTCTTTTGCTGGCGGTAGGCGACGTACTGCTCACCCGGTTTGTTTACAGCTATCCCTTCACTTCGTATCACCTTGCCAGTTGGGTGTGGTATGCCGCGATGGTTTTCTTGGGCGGCGCACTTAAGAAAAATGCGAACGCGCTGCGAGTCCTTAGCGCCTCGCTGGTGGCGGCGGTGTCATTTTTCCTGGTCAGCAATTTTGCGGTCTGGGCTACGGTGCCCAATATGTATCCCCGTACATGGGGTGGGCTCGAGCTGGCTTACATCGCTGGACTGCCGTTTTTCCGCAATGATTTAGCGGGAGACGTGTTCTTCACCGCACTGATGTTTGGGATTCCCGCATTGCTGCACGCCGGCTCGAGTGCTCGCGAGAGCAGCCCCCAAGGCCCCATCGCTGGTGCCTGAAAGACTCTGATGATGGCTCAATTTCGTGGAGTGTAATACGCTTCTGGAGCAGCGATTCGAACCGGTTTTGAATCAGCCGACTTGATGCGGAGATGGTAAAACTGGCCAACTCTCTTTGAGGCAACCGGAGTAAAGGTCAAGAAGTACTCTGATTTGATGACCTTCAAAACCTGATCACCGACTTCACCTGGAGAGTCGGGGAATAGAGCCTTACCGCCGGTCATCCATGCTAGTTTGTTCAAGATGAACGGCAGCTTGAGACCTGGGCCTGAGAGCATTCCAATGGGAACAATGGTTACACCTTCGCGCACCGCTTCGCCTATCGCTTGATCCAGGGCCAGATGGCTCGCATTATCTTCGCCATCTGTTAGAACAAATATGATTCGCCGTGTCCTGCGGTTCGGGAATTTCTGTTTCGCAAGCTGCGATAGCCGTTCAGATGACTTGTATATCGCCTCGTAAAGCGCGGTCCTCTTCCGTGGCTCAATGTTCTGCAACACGGCTGAAAGCTCCACCTTGGAAACGAAGTCCTTGCTGAATATCACCGTGTCATTAAAGACGACCAAGAAGCCCCTATTGTCGCCGGAATCTAAAACATCAAAGAGGTTTGTCGCAGCCGTTTGTATAAACGGAACCCTGACACGGATTGAACCGCTAAGGTCAAGGACCAATGCGAATAGGAGCGGATAATCATTCGCCGGCTGTATCTCTAGGCGAGAAGTGACACGCTTTCCTGCATCAAAGACCGTCAACGATTGATTGGTCAAGCTTGAAATAGGATTGCCGTTCTTGTCACACACTGAAATCAGTATCGTTACAGGGGCATTAAATTTGTCTGACGAAATAGGTTGACTGCCGCCCTGGGACGCAAACGCGCTTGGGAAGCACAGACAAAGCGCAACTATGGCGATCACACTTGTTAATGCACATGCCATGCTTGATGATCTCAGCCGATCTCCCTTTTCAGTAATGGAAGTAGATAACACAGGTATAAAAAATAACAAAGGCCAGCTGCACTCAGCTGGCCTTTTTACCAGGGGAACAAAATTACGGAACTACTTCTTGGGGGCGATGGCGTCCTTCGTCGCCTTGGCGACACGGAACTTTACCACCGTCTTGGCAGGGATCTTGATTGGCTCGCCGGTCTGAGGGTTGCGGCCCATGCGTGCCTTGCGGTTGGCTTTTACCAAGCGGCCCAGCCCGGGGATCACAAAAATCCCGGCCTTCTTGGTCTCTTTAATAGCAGTATCGGCGAGATGCTCTAGGAATGCCGCCGCCTGTTTATTGTTGGTCTCCAGCTTCTCGGCCAAGTGGCGGACGAGTTGGGTCTTAGTCATGCCTGACGCCATGAATCCTCCTTAAAATGGGTTGTTCCGTGGTTTGCGGATTGCGCCATGCTATATCAACGCAGCTGTGGAAAAGAAGCGTTTTCCCCGCATTTTATGCGGTTTTTTGCACTAATAGTGCGTAGACTGCCCTAAAAACGAGGCCTTCCCGCTGCCGTGGCTCCGAAAGCCGCATGGTTAGCGGTTCCCGAGCCGTCCGCCCACCCAGCTCAACCTTAGGGTGTCATAATGGAACGGAGAGGAAATTTCGTAAGTGAGCTGCGCCATTTGTGAAATCCGCAGAGAAAAGCGGTTCTGCCCGGCGTTGCATGACCGCATCTGTCCCCAGTGTTGCGGTGAAGCCCGCGAGGTGACGCTGGACTGCCCAAGCGATTGCGTGTACTTGCAACAAGCTCGTCTGCATGAAAAGCCTCGGGCGCTTGAGAACTTGGACGCGGCATCATTCTTTCCGCAAATCGAAGTCAGCAGCCAGTTCGTGTATGAGCATGAGCATTTGCTGGCAGGCTTGAGTTTTGCAATTGCGAAAAGCGCACGCGCGGACCGGAGCTTAAATGATCAAGATGTAATCGCCGCGCTTGGAGCTATGGCCAAGGGGTACGACACATTGGTAAGTTCGGGGCTGCACTATCCTGCCCAGCCTCCCAGCTTGAAGCAGCAAGCGATTAGCGCAGAGATCCAGAAGACCCTTGGCGAATATCGCGAGCTTGAAAGGAAACACATGGGAAGTTCCATTCTCCGCGATAGCGATGTACTCCGCGCTCTGGTCTTCCTGTTGAGAATGTCTTACGCACGTACCTCTGGCCGGGCAAAATCGCGCGCCCTGATCGATTCGCTACACCAGCAATTTCCGGAGAAGACTTCGGCCCTCATCGCGCCCGCCGAAGAGGCCAGCCGAATCATCGTGCCTTGAGCCTGGCCGAACCCAGCCATCTTCCTTTCGCCCCTTTAATTCACTGCCAATTTTTTATTGAGTTTCCGCACCGCGGGTGCCCCGGCGGGCAGCGCATCGCGCAACTCGCGAATGGTCCGCTTGAATACCGGATGGCGTTGTTCGGGAGCGATCTCCGCTAAGGGTTCCAGCACGAAACGACGCTCATGCATGGCGGGGTGCGGAATGGTCAGTCCCTTGGTATCCACTACAGAGTTCCCAAACAGCAGGATGTCGAGATCAATGATGCGTGGCCCTTTGGGCTGCAGCCGTTTTCGTCCCATGGATTGCTCGATGGACAACAGCTGTGACATGAACTGTTTGGGCATTTTTTCTGTTTCCAGCGCCACCACGCAGTTCAAAAACCAGGGCTGAGCTGCTAAATCTACGGGCTCGGTTTCGTAAAGAGACGATACCGCCACCACTTTTCCCAGACCCTGTAATCGCGAGACTGCCGCCTGCAAGTTTGACTCCCGGTCTCCCAGGTTGGAGCCCAGCGAGAGATAAACCGTCTTGCGCACTGGGGAATGTTTTCAGACTTCGTGCCCAGAGTTCAAGAGGTGTTCAAGTACGCGTAACCCGATGAATCAACCGCGAAACCAAAGGTCAGTACCAGGTTCGGACTCGTTCCTCATCAATTTGCACTCTGTTTGCGCATAGGAGTGGCCCTCCGCCCAGCATCAGCAGCTACCTTGGTGACGTTTGAGTATCTTGTGCCAGCACCTAGGATTACGAGTCATGGAGCTTGAATCCCTCCTGCTCAGTCGCGATCCGGACGTCTTACGGGTCATGCGTCCTGCCTGCGAGAAGTTAAACATGATGGTCGAGGTGTGCACGGGCGCCGATTCCGCCAGTCAGACGCTGGCGGAGAAGAAGTTCGATGCCATCGTGATTGACTGCGACGATTTGTACGGGGGAATTGATGTGCTTCGAGAGTTGCGCAAGGGCGAGAGCAACAAAAGTTCTGTGGTTTTTGCGGTATTGAACGGGGTCACCAGCGTTCGGACGGTTTTCAATATGGGGGCTGGTTTCGTGCTGCAAAAGCCCATCACTATGGCCAATGCGCTTCGCGGTCTGACCGCCGCCTATGGATTCATGTACCGGGAGAGGCGCCGCTATTTCCGCGTTCCGGTGGAAATACCTGTTGTAATCTGCTACGGCGACCAGCGTGAAGTCATAACCCATGCCTTTGACTTGAGTGAGGGTGGCATCGGAATTCAAAGTGATGTGCCCCTCGCCAAGGAAGGGGTCACTCATGTGCGGTTCACGCTACCAGAGACCAAAACCGGACTCGAAATCAGAGCACAGATTGCCTGGTCCAATGTCTCCGGTAGCGCCGGCATTCGGTTCATAAGAACCGCGCCGGCGTCGCGGGAGAATCTGGACCGATGGCTACTGGACAAGCTGGAGAAAACCAACCTGAAAACCTACACACCACGGGCGATTGCTGGGGCTCAAAGGTAAGCCGGAGTGGCCCGATGACTATTGCGCCCGGTAGTCCGGTAGGGCGTAGGCCTCCTCGGGGTGCACCGGTTCAGCATCTTCGCGGGTAGTTTCCTCCCACAAATCACTGTCTTTCAAGAGCCGTGAAACCAGTGCGGTGTGCATGGCGTGGCCGGCGCGATCGGCCACTACGGAACCCAGAATTTGTTTTCCCAGGAGCGCCAAGTCTCCGATCAGATCAAGCACCTTGTGGCGGACAAACTCGTCGGAGAAGCGTAACGGTGGGTTTTCAATGCCATCCTGGGTAAGTGCAATGCAGTTCTCCCGCGAAGCGCCGCGTATCAGGCCCATGTTGCGCATAGCCTGTTCGTCCTCGCGGAACCCAAACGTACGTGCCGCCGCGATCTCACGCAGGTACTGCCCGTTGGACAATTCCACCTCAAAGCGCTCGCGGCCCACCAGCGGATGGCGGAAATTGATGGTATAGGCCACCGAGTACTCGTCTGCGGGATAAACCGCAATGAACTTGTCGCCCTCCCTCAACTCCAGCTTGCGGCGTATTCGCAGGTAGGTGCGAGGACGGCGCTGGCGGCGGATTCCGGCCTTCTCGACCATCCGGGTAAATGGCAAAGCGCTGCCATCCAGGATGGGCAACTCCAGGTTATCCAGCTCAACCACCGCGTTGTCTATCCCCAGACCCACAAAGGCTGAGAGCAGGTGCTCAGTGGTTGAAATCAGCACCCCTTTCTTCATGAGACTGGTGGCATAGCTCACCCGGGCCACGTTGCGGCTCACGGCCTCAACCGTGAAGCCTTCCAGGTCAACCCGGCGGAAGACGATGCCGGAGCCCGCAGGCGCCGGCAGGATACGCAGGGTGACCGGCGCGCCGCTGTGCAGGCCAATCCCGTGGCATTCCACCGGGGTGCGGATTGTCTGCTCGTAGCGCAAACGACTTGATGTGTATGTCAGGTGTGATGAAGAGATTACAACCACGGTTGCGAATTCGTATGTGGCAAAAAAGCCACATATCGTGGCTAAGAAGCGTGGCCTTCGAGAGCTGGATCCCCACGCCTTGCAAGGGCCCAAAGCGCGCACGCCAGAGCCCTTGCACACTCTCCAGCCTTCGCTTACCTTCGTAAGCTCATGAATAACCCAGGGGTTTCAATGTCTTTGGATGGGCGAGTCGCGCTGGTCACGGGTGGATCGCGTGGCATCGGTGCCGCAACCGTCAAAATGCTGGTGGCAGCCGGCGCGAAGGTCGCGTTCAATTACCAGCAAGCCAAGAGTGCCGCCGATTCAATCGTGGCGTCGTGTGGGACCGACAACTGCGTGGCGGTGCAATGCGATCTCGCGAGCGTCGCAGCGGCCCAGACCCTGGTGGCCGCTACGGTTAAGAAGTTTGGACGCCTGGATATCTTAGTTGCGAATCACGGTATCTGGCCGCCGGAAGATGTTGCCATCGAGAAGATGAGCGAAGAGCAATGGCGGCGGACGCTGGCTGTGAATCTGGATAGCGTTTTCGGACTGGTGAAGTACAGCGTTGCCCAGATGAAAGCTCAGCCGCGGCAGAGCTTTGCGACGGGGCATGTGGTGCTGGTGAGTTCCACCGCCGGGCAGCGGGGAGAAGCCTTCCACTGCGACTATGCCGCCAGCAAGGGCGCTCTCATCAGCATGGTCAAGGGGCTTTCGACGGAGCTGGCCCCGGACGGCATTTATGTGAACTGCGTGGCGCCGGGCTGGGTAGAAACCGACATGTCGCTGCCGATACTGCTGGAACCGGCGGCGCGCGATACGGTGCTTTCCAAAATTCCCTTGGCCAGAGTGGGCAAACCGGAAGAGATCGCGGCGCCCATCCTATTTGTGTGCACCGAGCATGCCGGGTTCATTACCGGCGAAATCTTCAACGTCAATGGAGGGGCTGTACTGGTGGGATAGAACCGTCGGTGCGGTCAATCGCCGCATCTAATCTGAAAAGATCCTATGAAATCTACCGGTTTATTCCTTTTGGTTGTGTGCGCCGGGCTGGGATTGCAGGCCAATTCGGCAAAACCGGCCATTCTGCAGACGACCCCGTCCCAAAATCCTTCGGGACCGGCCGCTCCGCCGCAGGATGAGAATGCCCGAAAAGCCAAAGCCCTGCTGGATCAAATGATCCAGGCCTTGGGCGGCCCGCAGTATCTCAACGTCCAGGACATGAAGCAGGAAGGACGCACCTACACAATGCACCACGGGGACCCCAGCGGCGGCGGAGCTCTCTACTGGCGCTTCTGGAAGTTCCCCGACAAAGATCGCCTGGAGCTGACCAAGCGGCGTGACTGGATCATCCTGTACAACGGTGACAAAGGTTACGAGATTACGTTTCGCGGTACATCGCCTGCCGATCCAAAGACGCTCATCGACTATTTGCGGCGGCGCAACTATTCCCTCGAATGGGTGCTGCGGAAGTGGCTTAAGGAGCCTGGTGTGGCCCTGCTATATGAGGGGCCTGCGATCGCAGCCCAGAAACAAACTGAGCAGGTGACAATTATCAACGCTGCCAACGAGTCGGTCACGATTTACATTGATTCCATCAGCCATTTGCCGGTCCAGAGGACCTTCGCGTGGCGCGATCCCGCTGACCGGCAGAAAAACGTAGAGGCCGAGATCTACGACAATTACAAGATAGTGCAGGGTATCGCTACGCCGCTGAGCGTGACCCGCACCTTCAATGGCGAGATGACCGCCCAGCGCTTTATCAATGCAGTTTCCTACAATCAGGGTTTACCGGATTCTTTATTTGCCGCCAACACCACCTGGGATCCGCATAAAGTTCTCCCCAGGAATTGAGAGCGTCAGTCGGTATTCGCGGCCGCAGAGGCTCCTGTCTGCGGTTTGAATCCATTGCCGCGTTTCGCCATCAGGCCTTCCAAGGTCTTAAAAAGATCGCGCATTAAGTACCCCCCTTTTTGCAGGAATGCGTCCGCCGGGATTTCCGGGGGGAGCTCGATATATTGACCGCTGAAGACGACGATCGGCATCTCCGGAAACCGCTCTCGAACCCTGGACACCAACTCGGATCCGGACATCCGGGGCATTGTCAGGTCGGTGAGGATCAGGTCGGGCAGAGTATTTTCCAGCACTTGCAGCGCGTCGAGGCCGTCAACCGCCGTCATTACCCGATACTTGCGGCTGCGGAGGATTGCGGCCATGGTTTCCAGGACCGCAGGTTCGTCGTCAACTACCAGCACAGAAAGCGCCAAGATTCCACTCCTGACCCGCAGTAAGGGAGGTTAAACGCCACCTCGGTGCCGAAAATATGGTTGGGGGAGTGCTATTAGTAGCGCAGTGCGAACCGGATTGCAAGTAGGCAGTAGTTCAATACTAACGGGCAAATCAGCTTTTTTTCTTGCGTCCCAAGGCGATATCCGCCAAGTCCACCAGGTAGTCAACATGGCTCGAGGCGCGGTCCTCATCCCCCTTCCAGGGAATTAGCCGGGGCCCTTCATCCCGGGCTTCCGGCGTAGAGGAAGGAATGCGATGCACTAGATTGCCGTGGTTCCCATGCCGTTTGGCAGCGCCGTTCTTGCGCGTCGGTTTTGAGGAGCGCTTTCGCACGAGATCACTTCCTAAGCCGAGGAGCTTAGCATTACTAACGCGAACGATAAATCAGGACGTGCGACCTAGCAAGCAACAAATGTGCCGATGTGCCGATTTTTAAGAACGCGCAATTAGTTCGTTAGATGCCGGGAGGTGGAAAGGGTGCTGCACTGAATCACGCGCCGCCGGCGGGTTTTTGCACCAGTTAAAGTGCAGCCAATGGAACTCAGAAAGTGACGACTACTCCTCCTGTACCCATTAAGTTGTGTTGATTGGAGACGGGCAAGAGGGAACGCAAAGGAGCGGGTATCAGTGCCGGTAACCCTATGGCACCGGAATAAAAATCTCGCAACTCACCGCGGAGCGCAACATGTGGAAGAATCTTGAGGTCGAGTCCCCCCGCGAAATCCACCGCCCACGTGTTGTTAACGCCACTGCCGATGAGTCGTGAAACTACTGCCGAACTGTTCCGCTGTACATTGAAACGGGCAAGCCCCACGCCAACCGCCACATAGGGTGAAAGCGGGAACGAAGGCGCCAGCTTTACGCGCACCCCCGGGGTGATGAACAGAGAGGTAAAGCTGGGCAGCGAACTGCTTATAAGGCTCGAGATCGGTATAGATGAACCGGTAGTTGCAGCGACTGGCAATTCCAGTGAAAGCGCGAGCAGCGGTACATGCGCAATGCGGTGAGCAAAGGACCCCTCAAAAGCGGTGGCAGTGCCCCAATCCAGGGAGGCCCCCGCCGAGACATACTCGCCCGCGGTGAATGAAATCTCGTTTTTCTGGGCTTGAGCCAAAATTGCGAAGAGCAGGCACACGAATACCAGGGCGGTTTTCCGCATTATTCAGGCCTCAAAGTTTTGATTTATGCTTTGTTCTTCGATGCAAAAAAACGGCTCCGGGCAGCTTGCGTTGCCCTATGCGACGCGCGAGATTGGCAGATAGATGGGAAACCCACCCGCTAGGAAATCCCTTAAATCCCGTCGGCTGAGGCCGGTTTCACGCCGATTCTTTAACCGTGATCCACGCGAGGTCGCGGGCGAACTGCTGGGCAAAGTGTTGGTCCGGCGGGACGGCCAAGAACTGCTGTCTGGAAGAATCGTTGAATTGGAGGCGTACCTCGGGGAGGACGACCCCGCGGCGCATGCTTTTGCCGGTTCCACAGAACGCAATCGGGTGTTGTTCGGACCGCCCGGGCACGCCTACATTTATTTCATTTACGGCAATTATTATTGCTTGAATGTCTCATGCATGCCGGAAGGCCAAGCGGGCAGCATCTTGATTCGAGCTCTGGAGCCACTGACCGGACTCGATGCCATGCTGCGGCAACGTGGATTACTGGCCGGAAAAACGAAACCCATTATGCCGTCGCGCAAGATTCAGCGGCTGCTGACCAGCGGACCAGGACGGCTTGCGGAAGCGATGGGTATTACGCGAACGCGTGACAACGGAAAGGACCTCACCACGGATGCGTCTGATCTATGGATTGCTGATGACGGCTTCAAGCCCAAACAACTGGATGTAACACCTCGCATTGGAATCAGCAAAGCGACCGAGATGCCATTGCGTTATTTGATCGCGGAGAACGAGTTCGTCTCTCGCCAACCGAGGACGAAGAGAGTATCGCCTCAGAAATCAGCGAGGAGAAGCTAGAACCGAGAAGCTAGAACCGTTATCCAATCAACAATGGGGCTACCGATTTCCCGCTGGAGGTAAGCTGGATATTGTCAATTAAACGGACGCCGTCAACGAAGGCAGCAACCGCCACCAGCGCGCCCCTGCTCACATCCTGTAACGGCTCTAGCGTGTCAGGATCAACGACTTCCAAATAATCCAGCCGGACACCCAGCTCTTCGCCGATCACGCCTTTGCCGGCGGTAATAAGCGCCTCCCCCCGGCGCTCACCCCTATCCGCCAGGGTCTGGATCCGAGTCAGAGCGCGATACAGCACGCCACCGGATTTTCGTTGCGATGGGTCGAGATAGCGATTGCGAGAGCTCATGGCCAGGCCGTCGCGCTCGCGAACCGTGGGACAGACCACAATCTGAACGTCAAAATGCAGGTCACGAACCATGCGCCGGATGATGGCCGCCTGGGCCGCGTCTTTTTGCCCGAAGAAAGAAGCGTCCGGCCCAATAATGTGAAATAACTTCGAGACCACAGTGGTTACACCGCGAAAGTGGCCGGGGCGCGAACGCCCGCATAGTCTGTCGCTTAGTCCTTCAACAGTCACATAAGTCGAATTGCCCGCGGGATACATCTCCTCGGCGCTGGGGGTGACCAGCAAATCAACGTTTTCTTGTCCCAGCAGTTTGCGATCGTGTTCAAGATCGCGGGGATACTTCGCGAAGTCTTCGTTCGGCCCAAATTGAAGGGGATTAACGAAAATGGATACAGCTACAAGATCGCAGGTTGAGCGTGCGGCGCGCACCAGCGACAAGTGCCCGTCATGGAGCGCGCCCATAGTCGGCACCAGGCCCAGCCGCTTGCCCTCCGCCCTCACCTGCCGGCAGGCGGCCCGCATGTCGTCAATCCCGGCAATTATGCGCATGCAGTTGCTCGACTCCACGCTAGAGAGCTACAGGAAGAATATTGAGTTGGCTGATACTACTTTCGCAGTTCCCGCTTGCGTGCGAGCACCGTCTCCAGTGCGGCTCGCGTTTCACTCGGCAGATGATAAGACTCCTCATCTGAGGGGTAATTCCCCGAGGTCACGTCGGTGCGGAAGGCATTCACCGCATTCGAAATCACCGCGCCAACATCGGCGTAGCGGCGCACAAATTTTGGCGGGGGGCCGAAAGTGAGTCCCAACAAATCGTGCAAAACTAAAACCTGGCCGTCGCACTCTGGGCCGGCTCCAATGCCAATCGTCGGGGTATGTACTTCGGCGGTGATCATTGCCGCGACCTCGCGCGGAATCCCTTCCAAATAAAGACAGGCCACGCCTGCGCGATCCAGCGCCACCGCATCTCGCATCAGTTGCTCGATTGCTGACAACGTCTTGCCTTGCACCTTGTAGCCACTCATCACATTCACCGACTGCGGCGTAAGGCCGATGTGACCGGCCACCGGAATTTCTGCATCAATGATGCGCCGGATGAGGTCTGCGCGTTTTTCGCCGCCTTCAACCTTCACCGCCTCGGCTCCAGCCTCCTTCATGAATCGCGCGGCGTTGCTGAGCGCCTCGTTTTCGTTCACGTGATAGCTGCCATAAGGCAGATCAGCAATCAGCAATGCTCGCTTAACGCCACGCCGCACCGCCTTGGTGTGGTGAAGCATTTCGTCCACCGTGACCGGCAGTGTGTTCTCGTAACCCAACACGGCATTGGCAAGCGAATCGCCGACCAGAATGACGTCGATTCCGGCTTGGTCAACAATTCGCGCAGTCGGATAGTCGTACGCGGTCAAACAAGTGATTGGCTCGTGCTGAAGCTTTTTTTGTTGGAGGGAGGAGACTGTAACTTTCTGGCCAGGCTGGCCAATCGGAGCGAAACTCACGGGTGCCTCCAGTGCACTTCTGCTCTAGGCAGATAGCGCCTGTACTCACATAGGATACGCCCATTTACAGCCTAGTTGCACGAAAAGCAGCAAGCTGAAATGTCTAGAGTTTTCAGCAGTTTAGAAGTCGACTCACGTAGGGGCAGCCGCCCTCGGCTGCCCGGGCGAGCTTTGCTCGCCAGCACTGGCGAGGCGCCTGTGCCCACATGGGTGTCTTTAACTCACCAGCTCGGTTATGGCTTCGCGAAAGGCACGAGTGTGCTGGTCCACATCTGCTTCGACCGTCGCAGGCGACATCAGTGCCATGTTATGAAACGGCGTCAGCAATATTCCACGGTTCAGCGCGTAAAGATGCATGAAACGCTCGAGTTCGAAATCCATCGCCGCCGCGGCTTCTGATCCATTTCGCGGACGCTTTTTCTGGAACAAATATTCCGCCCGGCAGCCCAGTCGGGTTACGTGCCAGGGCAGGTCTGAGCCGGCAATCGCATCTTCCACGCCGTGAGTAAAGTGTTCCGCCATAGGGACCATGTGCTCAAAAGCCGCCGGAGTGAGCACGTGCTCCAAGGTAGCACGCATTGCAGCGAGAGAGAGAGCATTGCCGGCGAGGGTGCCGCCAATGCCACCGGTGTCGCAGTCCTCTAATCGCATGCGCGCCAAAATGCGATCACCTACCTCGGCGGTGAAGCCGTAGGTCGCAGCTGGGACCCCGCTCGCGATGGGCTTACCCAAAACGAAGAAATCTGGCTCAAGGCCGTGAGCACGGATGTAGCCGCCCGGGCCGGTACAGATGGTGTGGGTCTCGTCAATGATCAGCAAAGTCCCATATTTTCGGGTGAGTTCGCGCAGCGCCTGGTGGTAGCCGGGATCGGGGTGGACGATGCCTACATTGGTCAGGGCTGGCTCGGCGAGCACGCAGGCAATCTCGCGAGTCGCGAGGGCCTTCTCCAGCGCATCCACGTCGTTGAATTCGATCACCCGGGTCGTCACCGTGGGATTCACGGGTGGACCAATGTTGCCGCGACGGGGACCTGCGACACCGTCTTTCAGCGTGATGAAAGTTTCGTCAACCGTGCCGTGATAGCAATAATTGAAAACCAGCACCAGCTTGCGCTGTGTAATCTCGCGCGCCAGGCGGATCGAAAAGCGATTGGCATCGGTGGCCGTCAGGCAAAACTGCCAATACGGCAGACCGAAGCGGCGGGTCAACTCTTCTCCCACCCAGATGGAATCTTCCGTGGGCAGCATGAAGGTTATGCCGTGCTGCGCCTGCTCGCGGATGGCGTTCACCGCTGCTTGTGGCGAATGACCGGTCATGGCGCCGGTGTCGCCCAGGCAGAGATCAACGTATTCGCGTCCGTCCACGTCAGTGAAATGGGCGCCACGCGCTTCCTTCACAAACACCGGGAACGGGCTCGCCCACTTGGCCATCCAGTTCATGGGGACGCCGCTGAGCAGAGAATGCCGTGCGCGCTGAAAGAGTTCCTGCGAACGCGGGTGTTCCTTACGGAAACGCTCTTCTTCGCGAAGCATGAGCGTAGTCAAACGAGCACGATCAATACTGCGGGCTGCCACGGTGGCGGGTTCCATGCGATCTCTCCGTGCTGGAGAGATTATTCGCTGCAGGCGAGAGGTGGCAAGCTGCCCCTCTGACGAAGTTGTATTCATGAGCGGAACCGAGACTGGGAGTGAGACGCTAGGCGCTGGCTGCGGCCTCTTCCGAGCCCAGGGCAAGGAAGTATTGCGTCCCCTTGATGGGCGCGGAAACCTTGCGCAGCAGTTCCTGCAGATCTTCATTGCGGTCCACAAAATCAATGTCGCTGGTGTTCACGATCAGCAAGTCAGACGCGGTGTAGTGAAAAAAGAAGTGCTCGTACGCTTTAACCACTTCTTCGAGGTAGTCCAGATTTACTGCCTTTTCTCCGGGTGCATTCTTCTTCTTCAGGCGTTTTTTCAGCACTTCGGGCGTGGCTTGCAGATAAATCACCAGATCGGGCGTGGGCACCAGGGCGCGGAAGTGGTTGTAATAGCGGTTGTAGGTGTCGAGTTCGACATCGTTCAAATTGAGATAAGCGAACAGCTTGTCTTTTTCGAAAATGTAATCGGCAATCACGGTTTTTTGCGAACGTGGCCCCACATCCAACGCGCTGAGCTGTTCGAAGCGTCGCACCAGGAATGTCAGCTGTGCCTGGAATGCAGCCCCGGTCTCGCCGTCATAAAACGCCTGCAGAAACGGGTTCTCATCAGGTTCGGCGACACGCTGGGCGTTCAACCGTTCTGCAAGGATGCGAGCCAGCGTAGTCTTGCCGACTCGGATCGGTCCATCAATTGCAATATATCGAGGGAGTTCGAAAAGTTTAGCCATGAGTTGCGGAAAGATTTTCTGATTGGCAGCATATCCCGGGCGGGTTCGGGAAGCAATTGCAGGATAAGTAACCTGGCTGTGGAGATTGGGGCAGTCGGTTACGCGTTGAGCAGTGCGGCCCTGGTCCTTCCTCCCATGCTGCACCCTGGGGCTAACGGTACAATCCATTCAACATGCTTGGATGGTTAGGTGGCATAGGCTTGGCGGCCATGGCCGCTGCGGGGTACAACGCCATGGCGGCACGCTCACAGCTGTACGGCAGGACGTTTGCGGCCGCGGACAAAGGCTCCAAGCGGGTAGCTCTTACTTTTGATGACGGACCCAATGACCCTTGGACGCCGCGTTTGCTGGAGGTCTTGGCTCGACATAATGTTCCGGCCACATTTTTCCTGATTGGGCGTTTTGTGGTCGAACGCCCGGAAATCGCTGAGCAGATTGCAGCCGCCGGCCACGTCATCGGCAACCACACCTTCACCCATCCCAACCTGATCTTTACTTCTGCTCCGGAGGTAGAACGCCAAATCAAGCGCTGCCAGCGTGTGCTCCTCGACACTGTAGGCAAGCACTCGAAGCTCTTCCGTCCGCCTTACGGCGGGCGCACCCCGGAGGTGCTGCGTACCGCGCGGCGTTGCGGTTTGGAGCCGATCATGTGGAGCGTCAGCGGCAATGACTGGAAGGCCAAATCGCATGCGCAAATTGAAGACAAGATTCTGGACGGTCTGCAGGGTGGGGACGTAATCCTCCTGCATGATGGCGGGCACCGGCACCTGGGCGTGGATCGGTCCCACACGGTGGCCGCGTTGGAGCGGATCATTATGGAATGCCGGCAACGAGGGCTGCAGTTCGTAACCGTGCCGACAATGATGGAATCAAAATCCCCGGCATACCCGGGCGAAACCGGGCAACAGCAGCAGATCTAAGGGTGGAACACTTCGCAGCTTCGAAAGGCAGCGGCCACGCCGAATCTGCCATTGGGACGGTTTTCGATGCGCACAATCTCGGCTTGGCAACGCAGCCATACCCGACGAGCGCCAATCACCTTCCGTGGCAAGCGGAAGACCAACTCAAAGCTACAACCGTAGAGGAGCCGCTGCGCCACTACCAGAAAGATGCCATGTGCGCTCAAGTCTTCTGCCTGGGCCCGAGCTTGGTGAATGTCGTCAAAATTAATGCTGACCGGTAGGTTTACATTTGCCCGAGTGGATATGCGCTTCTCCCCTATTGCGAGGGGAGGCGGGGGAAGATGCACTGGAGCAGCAGAGGCAAATTTTTTATCAAGGTTTTCCCACCAGTCTGACGCCATAGTTTGCTTCGATGGTGCGGTCGCAGATTCGTTCTTAAGCGCCAGAGCTTTCGAAGTGGCCATGGGCTACCTCCAACCAAAGTATTTGTTTACGTTATAAGTGGGCTGGACTGGGAAGCGGTGCCAGAGTACCTGCACGAGAGTGGGACCATTCCCGTTTCAGCGTGCTGTGCGCTTTTGGGCTTGCAGTTTGGGCGAGATTATTCCTAGGCAAAACGCGGGATCAGGCTTGCACCAGCGAGAAGGCTTCGCGAGCGGCGGCCACGGTTTGCCGAATGTCCTCATCGGTGTGAGTGGCACTGAGGAATGCCGCTTCGAATTGCGATGGCGGCAAGTAAATCCCGGCTTCCAACATGGCACGGTGAAAACGCCCAAAGGCCTTAGTATCAGAGCGCGCTGCTGAGGCCCAGTCGGTGACCGGTGCGTCAGAGAAAAACCAGGTAAACATCGAACCCACGCGGTTGTGGGTGATGGGAATGCCCGCCTCGCGCGCAGCCTCCGCAACCATGGTGACCAGCATGGCGGTGCGACGTTCCATCTGTCCGTAAACTTCGCGATTGTCGCGCAGGTGGCAAAGCGTGGCCAAGCCAGCCGCCATGGCCAGAGGATTTCCGGAGAGCGTGCCCGCCTGATACACGGGGCCCAGCGGCGCCACCATGTCCATAAACTCAACCTGGCCGCCATAAGCGGCCACAGGCAGACCGCCGCCAATAATTTTGCCCAAGGTAGTGAGGTCGGGCGCGGTTCCGTACAACTCTTGGGCGCCGCCAAATGCAAGCCGGAAGCCGGTCATGACCTCGTCGAAGATCAGGAGAGAATCATCGCGCGAGGTAATGTAACGCAGCGCGTCGAGGAAGCCGGATGCCGGCGGCACGCAACCCATGTTCCCGACCACGGGTTCTACGATCACACCAGCAATCTGTCCGCGGAATTTCTTGAAGGCCTGATCCACCGCGTCGGGGTTGTTGAAGGGTAACGCCAGCGTGAACTGGGCAAATTCCTCCGGTACCCCCGCCGATCCGGGAATGCCCAGCGTCGCCACCCCTGATCCAGCTTTCACCAGAAGGGCATCGGCGTGTCCGTGGTAGCAACCCTCGAATTTCACGATGTATTTGCGACGCGTATAGGCACGCGCCAGGCGGATGGCGGACATGGTGGCTTCCGTCCCCGAACTGACGAAACGCACTTTTTCCATTCGCGGAAACGCGGAGATCACAAGTTCCGCCAATTCGGCTTCGCTTGGCGTGGAAGCCCCGAAACTCGTGCCATTACGCGCTGCCCGCACCACTGCCTCAGTGACTTCAGGCGCAGCGTGCCCAAGGATCAGCGGCCCCCAAGAGCCGACGTAATCAATGTATTCGTTGCCATCGGCGTCCCAGATTCGAGCACCCTCACCACGCACAATGAAAGGCGGATCGCCGCCAACCGCTTGAAAGGCGCGCACCGGCGAATTCACGCCGCCGGGAATCACGGCCTCCGCGCGCTTTTGCAGCCGTCGCGATTTTTCGAACCTGCGGGCCATAGATCCGTCGCTTACTATACCAGTCAGATACAGCTTGGAACCACGACCGCGCGCCTCTAATTCGCGGGGCGCGACTGCACCGGCTCCCAAGCAGCATCTGTAACTTGCATCCAAGTTGTGCGACAGTAGCGCCATGGAAGACGTGCGGGTAAACAACTGGGTAGAGCTCAACGTCCAGCTTTACGAGAAGAGCTGGAGTGACTCGCTTCAGCGATTTCGATCCGACTACGCCTATCGCGGCATGCCCGATGCCGCCGAAGACCTTACCACCACGCTGATGCGACTGGGCGGCAACTACCGCGAGATGGAACGCCACCTCCTCCGCAATTTCAGAAAGTACGCTTACCAGGGAGCGGTTGCCGATACCTCTGAATGGAATTGGCTGGCCGTGGCGCAACACCATGGTTTGCCGACCCGCCTCCTCGATTGGACCTATTCACCTTATGTCGCTTTGCACTTTGCCACCGAAAATCTCGAGCTGTACGATCGTGATGCCATGGTTTGGTGCGTGAACTATGTGGCATTGCACAAGCTGCTCCCGCGAAAATTGCGGGAGATACTCAATCGCGAGCGGTCGAACGGTTTTACAGTGGAAATGCTGACCCAGGCCACGCACACCATTCGCGACCTTGAAAAGCTGGCGCGGACGGAGTTCGCATTGTTTTTTGAGCCGCCGTCACTGGATTCGCGGATCGTCAACCAGTACGCGCTGTTCTCCATGATGTCGAGTCCCGCGGCCCGCCTTGACGAATATCTGGCCCGCCGCCACTCTGACCTGGTACGCCGCATCATTATTCCCGCGAAATTGAAATGGGAGATCCGCGACAAGCTCGACCAGGCCAACATCACCGAGCGCGTGCTATTCCCCGGACTCGACGGACTGGCGCGCTGGCTCAGACGGCATTACACTCCCACACAGATCATGCCGCCGACAAAGGCCAAGCGCCTGTCACGGAAACACTGAGGACTTCTGAAGCAAGTACTGGCAATTTCGACAAAAGCTTACGGCGGCCACAGTATGGTGGCGCCACTGAAGCGGGTGTTGATCTGTGCACCGGAAAGCGTCGGGTGGGAGAACGGCCAGAACTGGAGTGAACTCGGCTATGGCCACGCTCCCGATTTTGCCCGCGCCCAGGCTCAGCACGCGGCCTTGCGCCAGGAACTGGAAGCGGTAGGCGCGGAGGTTCTCTCCCTGCCAAAGCGCGATGGGTTGTCCCTGGACGCAGTGTATGTGCATGATGCGTCCTTCATCACCAGCTTTGGAGCTGTTTTGCTGGCTATGGGTAAAACCGGACGTCGTGCTGAACCATCGAGTCACCGGGAGTTCTACCAGAGTCTCGGCATCGCGGTTTTGGGAGAAATCAGAGCGCCAGGTACGGTTGAGTCCGGCGACCTGGTATGGCTGGATGACAGGACCGTGCTCGCGGGGCACAGCTTTCGCACTAATGCCGACGGCATCGAGCAATTGCACAACTTGCTTGCCCCCCATGGGATTACAGTCCTTTCCGCGCCATTGCCCTATGCTGCCGGCCCGGCCTGTTGTCTTCACTTGATGTCGCTGATGAGCGTGCTCGACGAGCACACGATGTTGGTTGACCTTCCTCTGCTGGCAGTAGAGACCGTGGAGTTATTGCGAGAAGGCGGCTTCGACTTCATCTCCATTGACGCCTCGGAACGCGATTCGCTGGCCTGCAATGTGCTGGCATTGGGAAATCGGCGTTTGCTTGCCATAGAGCAGAACCAACGCAGCAATCAACGTTTGTTAGAGGCGGGCTTCGACGTCCGTACTTTTCCCGGCGACGAGATCGGGATTAATGGCGGGGGCGGTCCCACCTGCCTGACGCGGCCAATTCTGCGCGGCTGAGTAGCGCCGGCATCCTGCCCGCCTTGGCCTGTTAGAATCAAAGAGCGATGGTTCTTCCCTTCGTCCGCGAACTCTTCGCGGGCGTGGAAAAGTTGCCCACCTTCTCGCGTGTCGCCTCCCATCTGAAAGAGGGCACCGGGCGGATACGTGTCTCTGGACTGATCCCGACCGCGAAATCGCTTTTAACAGTTTTGCTCCGTCGCGCCGCCGACCGACCCCTTATTGTGGTTGTCCAGAACAATCGTGCTGCCGAGGAACTGGTTCCAGTGCTGCGTTCGCTGGCGGAAGTGACGGGCGCCGCCGAGCCTGAATCGGTGATCTCGTTTCCGGCGCGCGATGTGCTTCCCTTCCAAAATCTCTCGCCCCATCCGGAGATCCAGGAAGAACGCGCCACCGCGCTATGGAAAATGGCTACTGGGGCAGCTTCCATCGTAGTCGCCCCGGTCGCAGCCACCGCGGTACGACTGCGTTCAGCCGAATACTATGCCGACCTGGCGCGAGTAATTCGCCGTTCCGAGACGGTTGAAATAGACGCCCTGCAGCAGCATCTGAACTCGGTCGGCTATGCCGCCACCGACGTGGTGGAGATGCCGGGAGAGTACGCCTTGCGTGGCGGCATCCTTGACGTGTACTCGCCGGAAGCCGATCGGCCGGTCCGCATTGAGTTGTTCGGCGATGAGGTTGAATCCATCCGCAAGTTCGATCCCGGTACGCAACGATCTGCTGCCGCGGTGGATGAGGCGGTGCTGCTGCCGTTGACGGAAACTCCGGTCCAGGAAGAACTTCTAGGCGCGGTGCATGCGCGGCTTTCGGGCAGGCGGATTGCCGGTTCCGAAGCAGTAGTTGAAGAGGCGATCCGCGAGAGTGGCGTAACTGTTTTTCCCGGGTGGGAGTTCTATGCTCCTGTGGCCGGCGCTACCCACTCCATTTTTGATCTTTTGCCACGCGCCGCGGTGGTGTTCGACGAGCCTGCTCTCCTGGAGACCGAGTTAGCAAGCTTTTGGGAGAAGCTGACCGAACTGCACGAGCGCAGCGGAATTGGCAACCTGGTACGTCCCGACGAGCTTTATTTCCCGGCGGCAGAGTGGCTACAGCACATTGAGAGTTTGCCGGTCCTTGAGCTCGAGCACCTCGGAATCGCGCGAGCGGACGAAGCTGAAGCCCTGACGCTCGCCTCGCAGCCCACTCCTCGTTTTCACGGGTCGGTGCCGGCCATGGTGGAAGAGCTGCAGCGTCTTACGGCCGAGGGAAAACAAGTCTTGTTTGCCGCTGGCAGCACCGGTGAGGTTGAACGTCTAGCGGACATCTTCACTGAGTATAACGTGCCCTTCCGTTTGGGGTCGCAGCTCCGTCCCGGCGGTGAGAGTTATGTGGATGAGACCGCCTATTTTTCGGGAGAGGTTTACACCACAACGGTTGTGAAGGCGTACGTGTCTGATGGCGCCATTCTGCCTGACGCAGGTCTGGTGATTCTTGGCTCGCGCGATCTTTTCGATGAATCGGAGGCGGTGATCAGCCGTCCTACGCGGCCGAAGTCGAAAGTTTCCGCGTTTCTCTCGGATTTCCGCGACCTCGCCGTCGGCGATTACGTGGTCCATGTGGAGCACGGCATTGGCATTTATCAGGGCTTGCGGGAGATTCCTCAGGGCGACGGCACGGCGGAGTTCATGCTGCTCGAGTACGCCGAAGGCGCCAAGCTCTATGTGCCCCTCACCCGCCTCGATCTGATTCAAAAATATCGTTCTGCCGACGGGGGCAAACCCGTCCTGAGCCGTTTAGGGACCGCCGCCTGGGCCAAGACGAAGGCGCGTGTCAAAAAAGCCATGCAGGACATGGCGGACGAACTCCTGAAGTTGTATGCCCAACGCCGGCTGGCGCAAGGACATGGCTTTCCTGCGGATACCGAGTGGCAGCGTGAGTTTGAAGATGCCTTCGAGTACAGCGAAACCGAAGACCAGGAACTCGCAATTGCGGACGTGAAGCGGGACATGGAATCGCAACAGCCGATGGACCGACTGTTGTGTGGTGATGTGGGTTACGGCAAGACCGAGGTCGCCATGCGCGCGGCTTTCAAGGCGGTCGGCGATAACCGCCAGGTTGCGGTGCTGGCTCCTACCACGGTGCTCGCGTTTCAGCATTTTGAGACATTCAAAAACCGCTTTGCCGCTTTTCCGATTACGGTCGAGATGATCAGCCGCTTCCGCAGCGCCCGCCAGCAGAAAGAGATTTTGCAGAAGGTTGAGGCGGGAAAAGTTGACATCCTCATTGGCACGCATCGCCTGCTTTCCAAAGATGTCAAGTTTGCCGATCTTGGCCTCCTCGTCGTGGATGAGGAACAGCGTTTTGGCGTCCGCCATAAGGAACGACTCAAGCAGATCAAGAAAGAAGTAGACGTCCTGACCATGTCGGCAACCCCCATCCCGCGCACCTTGCATATGTCGCTGGTCGGCCTTCGCGACATGAGTGTGATTGAGACTCCTCCCAAAGACCGCATGGCGATCCAGACGGTGGTCGCGGCATGGGATGAAAAGCTTATTCAGTCTTCCATCCAGCAAGAACTGGAGCGCGGCGGGCAGGTTTATTTCGTGCACAACCGAGTGGAAAGTATTTATGAAATCGCTGCCAAAATTCAGGAACTGGTACCTGGCGCGCGCGTGATCGTGGGGCACGGGCAGATGTCGGAAGGAGAGCTCGAAAAGGTGATGCTCAACTTCATGCATCACAAATCGGACGTGCTGGTCGCGACCACGATCATTGAGAACGGCCTCGATATCCCGCTGTGCAACACCATTATCATCAATCGGGCCGATCGCTACGGGCTCTCCGAGCTGTATCAGTTGCGCGGCCGGGTTGGACGTTCGAATCGCCGCGCCTATGCGTATCTCTTGATCCCCGCCGAAGCTGAATTGACCCCACTGGCTCGTCGCCGCCTGGCCGCGCTCAAGGAATTTTCAGACCTCGGCGCCGGCTTCAAGATCGCCGCGTTGGACCTGGAGCTACGCGGTGCAGGAAATCTGCTGGGCGCGGAACAAAGTGGCGAAATCAATGCCGTCGGCTTCGAACTCTATACCACCATGCTGGAGCGCACCGTCCGCGAAATCAAGGGCGAGCAGGCGCCGGAAGAGGTAGAGACCCAACTCAATCTCGGCCTGAACATTCGCATTCCTGCCGATTACATAGGTGAGGAAAACCAGCGTCTGCGGATGTACAAGCGCGCGGCGGGAGTGGAGAACGAAAATCAGCTCGCCGACGTGCGGAGCGAGTTGCAAGACCGCTACGGTGAACCTCCAGCTCCGGTACGTAACCTGCTTGATTATGCGGCGTTGAAGCTCATCTGCCAGCGCCTAGGCGTAGCCGCGGTTGAGCGCAAGCGCGATCTTTTGAGTATCCGCTTCACTGAGCGAGCTGCCATTGACCCGGACAAGCTGGCACGCTTTGTCTCTTCACAGGCGGGGGCGCAGTTCAGTCCTGGGGGGACGCTGAAATTTTTCCTGAAGGCAACTCAGCCGGAAGAAGTGCTCAGCCGGGTTCGCGGCGTGCTGGAGCAACTGGCAGGAGAGCCGGCCCCGGGAGGGACTCCACCCTCCGCCGGCGTGCAGGTGATGTGATCTGGCCCACAACCACGGAACACATAGAGGAATCTCCGCCGTAGCGCATTGGCAACGCAGAGTCCCGCCGTGGAACTTCTGCGTGTGATAGGCTTTACAGCTTTGCCGGTTCGAGATTGTTCATGAGAATGTCCGCCTGCAGCATCCAAATCAAGGTGCTCTGTTTATTGATAGTTTCCTTTGTCCTAACAGGTAACGCTTTGCCCAAGAGTTTTCCCCAACAGACCGCAGGAACACCGGGCGCCACCGCCAACGCGCAATTTGACGAGCTGGTTGACCAGTACTTTGATGATTATTTTCAGTTTCATCCTAGCGACGCGACGGCCACGGGCTTTCACCAATACGACTCGAAGCTGGAAGACTACTCGCGAGCGGGCATTGATAGGGAGATCGCTTCCGTCAGAGAGTACCAGCGCAAGTTCGCAGCCATAGGGACCCCGGCCATTCCCGCCGCGGCCGACCTTGAACTACTACGCAGCACCATTGATGGCCGCCTGCTTGAGTTGGAAACGATCCGCATGTGGGAGAAGGACCCGGACCGCTACTCCGCCGGTATCACAGCGAGTGTTTTCGTCATCATGAGCCGTAGTTACGCCCCGCCAGAGGTGAGGCTGCGCGCCGTGATTGACCGAGAGCGGCAGATGCCGCAAGCCCTGGCGGCGGCACGCCACAATCTGAAGGATCCTCCGCGCATCTACACCGAAGTCGCCTTACAGCAAGTGCCCGGCATTATCGGTTTCTTTCAGAAGGATGTTCCTCAAGCGTTCGCGGCTGTGAAGGACCAGAAATTGCTGTCGGAGTTCGGTGCAGCAAACCAGCAGGTAATCGGAGCGCTCCGCAATTACGAGAATTTTCTGCGGCATGATTTGTTGCCCGTCTCCCAAGGTGATTTCCGCATCGGAGCGGAGAACTATCGCAAGAAACTGCTGGATGAAGAGATGGTAGACATTCCCCTGGACCGGCTGGTCGAGATCGGAATGGCCGACCTGCGCCACAATCAACAGGCATTCAAAGACACCGCCGCCAAAATCGATCCTAAACGCGACCCCCAGGACATTCTTCACGAACTCGAGAAGGACCATCCTGCTCCTGATCAGCTACTGAAAACATTCCGCAGTGTTCTGGGTGGTTTGAAGGACTGGATTGAGGCGCACCACATCGTCACTGTCCCTTCCCCAGTACCGCCTATCGTGGAGGAGACGCCCCCGTTTGCCCGCGCCCTCACTTTCGCCTCCATGGATACTCCGGGCGCTTATGAGACCAAAGCCAAAGAGGCCTACTTTAACGTGACCCTGCCGGAGCCCAACTGGCCGCGAAAAGAAGTGGAAGAGCACATGGCCAGCTTCAACCGCGGAACTATCATCAGCACCGCAGTTCATGAAGTTTATCCCGGACACTACACGCAGTTCTTGTGGGTGCAAGAAGCCCCTTCAAAGACGCGCAAGATCATCGCCGTCGGCTCCAATGCCGAGGGATGGGCGCACTATTGCGAACAGATGATGCTGGATGAGGGATACGGCAACGGAGATCTCAAGCTCCGCCTTGGCCAAATCCAGGACGCGCTGCTGCGCGATGCGCGCTACATAGTTGGAATCCAGATGCATACCGGCAAGATGACTTTCGATCAAGGAGTCGAGTTCTTCCAGAAAGAAGGGCTTCAGACGCATGCCGTCGCCGAACGTGAGACCAAACGCGGGACATCTGATCCCACATACCTGGTATACACCCTGGGCAAACTCCAAATTTTGAAGCTGCGCGAAGATTACAAGCAGGCAAAGGGCAATGCCTACACGCTGCAGCAATTCCACGATGAGTTCATGAAGCAGGGTTCGGTTCCCATCAAGATCATACGTAAACAAATGCTAGGAAATGATTCCCCTGTCCTCTAACTGGGCCTTAATTACATAGAGCGATGAAGCAACGAGTCCGCAAAGCCGTTTTTCCTGTCGCTGGTCTGGGCACGCGTTTTCTGCCTGCCACCAAGGCCCTGCCCAAAGAGATGTTGCCGCTCGTAGACAAGCCCATCATTCAGTACGGGGTGGAAGAGGCACTGGCGGCGGGCTGCGACCAGATCATCCTGATCACTGGCCGGGGCAAAACCGCCATCGAGGACCATTTCGATGTCAGCTACGAGCTCGAGAAGATGCTGGAGGAGCGCAACAAGACCGAATTGCTCACCGTGGTTCGGCAGATCTCAGACATGATTCACGTGGCCTACGTGCGGCAAAAAGAAGCACTGGGGCTTGGTCACGCCGTTCTCATGGCGCGCGAGTTGGTGGGCAACGAACCCTTTGCGGTGCTGCTCGCCGACGACATCATTGATGGTTCAGTTCCTTGCCTTAAGCAAATGATGGACGTCTTCGAGGAGACCCAGTCTTCGGTGCTTGCCATTCAGGAAATCGATTCGGCGAACATCTCGGCATATGGTGTTCTCGATGCTAAGCCTGCGCCCGGCCGATTCGCGGGCCGGTTATACGAAATCTCAAATCTAGTCGAGAAACCCAAGCGGGAGGAGGCGCCTTCCAATCTCGCAATTGTTGGCCGCTACATTCTTACTCCCAAGGTCTTTGAGACGCTTGCGCGCACTCCTCTGGGTTCGGGGGGCGAACTGCAGCTTACTGATGGAATGAAGATGCTTTTGCGGCAGGAGAAAATGTACGGCTATGTATTCGAAGGCACGCGCCACGACACTGGTGACAAGTTAGGCTTCCTGAAGGCTACGGTTGAATTTGCGCTTAAGCGGCGCGACCTTGGCCGGGAGTTCCGCGATTACCTGAAACAGCTCAAGCTCTGAACATCTATTTTTCCGCCGCTTTTAACTTGCGCGATTTCTCTTCCACTCCCCGCGCGAGCTTCTCTTTATAGCTCGAAAGTTTTGTCGCCAAGCCACTATCTCCAATGGCAAGCACTTGTGCCGCCAAAATTCCGGCATTGGTGGCGCCCGGTTTACCGATGGCGACGGTCGCGACTGGAATACCGGCCGGCATCTGCACGATTGCCAGCAACGAGTCCAGGCCTTGCAACGTAGTGGACGGTATGGGAACTCCGATCACCGGCAGTATTGTGTGCGCCGCGATCACTCCTGCCAGGTGCGCGGCGCCGCCTGCTCCCGCAATAATCACTCGAACGCCACGGCCCGCAGCTTGACTGGCATATTCGCTGGTGCGCGCCGGAGAACGGTGGGCAGAAGTCACATCCATTTCGTAGGAAATGCCAAATTCATCCAGAATTCTGGCGGCTTCGCGCATGATCTCCAGATCGGAGTCGCTTCCCATTACGATTGAGACTAGTGGTTTGTTTGTCATGATGGCTTTCTAAACTGCGAATAAAATGGTCCCTCACTTCTTAAGCGCGGAGGTTAATCGCTCGGGCGCCAATGTCTTTCCTGTAATGCATGTTCTCAAACCCGATCCCAGCTACGGCGTCATAAGCTCGCGTGATTGCCTCTTTTAAGCTGGGGGCGCGGGCGGTAACTCCCAGTACGCGGCCGCCAGTTGTATAGTACGTGTTGTCTCTTCGGCTGGTACCCGCGTGAAACACCTTCACTCCGGGCTTCTGTGCCGCCTGCTCCAATCCTACAATTTTTTTCCCCGCCTCGAATGTTCCCGGGTATCCACCCGAAGCCATGACCACACATGCCGCTGCATCGGGCGACCATTTAAAATCGCCGTCACTCACGCGACCCTCAATGGACGCCTCCATGGCGTCCACCAAGTCGCTCTCCAGGCGCATGAGAATGGGCTGGGTTTCGGGATCACCGAAGCGGCAATTGAATTCCAACACCATGGGCCCTTTGGCGGTCATCATCAGACCGCAGTAAAGAACTCCGCGGTACTCCGCGCCCTCCGCCTTCATGCCGGCAACCACCGGGCGGGCGACATGCGCCACCAGCCAATCCCGCATTTTGGGATCGAGCATGGCATCGGTGGAAAATGCACCCATTCCGCCAGTGTTCGGCCCGCTATCGCCGTCGCCAACTCGCTTGTAATCCTGCGCCGCAACCAGAGGCGCCACTCGTTCGCCGTCGCTGATCACGAGAAACGAGAGCTCTTCACCTTGCAAGCATTCTTCCAGGACCACCCGCAGCCCGGCTTCCCCAAGCATCTTTCCGCTTAGCATCTCGGAGGCAACGGTTGCGGCTTCCTCCTTGGTCTGCGCGATCACCACGCCCTTTCCCGCCGCCAGTCCGTCTGCCTTCACCACCACAGGGGCATGGAGATGGGCCAAGGCATCCTTCACATCATCCGGAGATAAGCAGATGGCGTAGTGAGCGGTCGGAATGCGGTGCCGCTGAAGAAATTCCTTGGCAAAACTCTTGCTGGATTCAAGCCGTGCTGCTGCTTGCGTAGGGCCGAAAATTCGCCAGCCCCGTCGCCTGAACTCATCAACAATTCCCAGACTGAGGGGTAGTTCAGGGCCCACCACCGTTAAATCCGGCTGGATTCCATTGGCAACCGCGATCAGCGAGTCCAGGCTTTTGATGTCCGCCTGAAGACATTCGGCTTCCTCGCAGATGCCGCCATTACCAGGCGTGCTATAGACCCGCGAAACGCGCGGAGACTGGCGTAATTTCCACACCAGCGCGTGTTCGCGTCCGCCGCTTCCGATCACCAGAACTTTCATGTCTCGGCCTAGAGGAAACCACAGACTAGGAGGCATTGCGGTTGATGTCAAACCCCAGCAGCACGGCGTGTAAACTGTTGCCCTGGTGGAAGCCTCTCCTCAAACTGCTGCTGAGAAAGATGTGTGGAAGCGAAAGTGGTTTCCCGCCTTTCGCCGGGCCGAGGTGTGGTCCTATTTTGGACCAGCGTTTGTCGCCAGCATCGCCTATATAGATCCCGGCAACTTTGCCACCAATATTCAGGGGGGCACGGAGTACGGATACGACTTGCTGTGGGTGTTGCTGTGGTCGAATGCCATGGCCATTCTGATCCAGTTCCTGTCTGCCAAGTTGGGAATCGCGACGGGACGGACCTTGCCGCAGAATTGCCGAGCCCACTTTTCCAAGGCCGCGAATCTAGGACTCTGGGTAGCGGCCGAACTGGCCGCTCTGGCCACCGATCTTGCCGAGTTTCTCGGCGCCGCGCTGGGTTTTTACCTCCTCTTCCACATCAACATGCTGGTGGCGGCGCTGCTTACCGGGGTATGCGTTTTCCTCATCCTGGCCTCGGAATTGTATGGGTTCCGCCGTCTGGAACAGGTAATCATGCTGTTTGTGTTTGGCATCGCTGCTTGCTATGCCATCGAAATTTTCCTGGCACACCCAAATTGGAGCGCTGTCGCCCGGCACATTGTGGTCCCCAAACTCACCAGCGGCAGCGTCTATATCGCAGTAGGAATGTTGGGGGCGACGGTCATGCCCCATGTGGTCTATCTTCATTCGGCATTGGTGCAACATCGTATGACCGGGGACGGGTACAACTGCCCCACCGGACAATGGCTGACTCGCCTGAAGCATGCCCGCTACGAGTTGCTGGACGTGCTGGCGGCGATGAACGGCGCCTGGCTGGTGAACTCGGCCATGGTTATCATGGCCGCGGCTGTATTTGCGCACTCCGGGCGCACGGTTGCCTCCATCGAGCAGGCACATGAGACGTTGCGCCCCCTGCTTGGGCCACTCTCCGCTGCGGCTTTCGCGATTGCGCTCTTGCTCTCTGGGCTGGCTTCCTCGACGGTCGGCACCATGGCCGGACAGGTGATCATCGAAGGCTTTCTCGACATCAAGTTCCCGATCTTTCTGCGGCGGTTCATCACCATGGTGCCCGCCATTGCGGTGATCGGTATGGGACTGGATCCGCTGCGCATCTTGGTTCTCTCGCAGGTCTTCCTCAGTTTTGCTTTGCCCTTCGCGCTGATCCCGCTGATCATGTTCACCCGCCGCCCGGAGTTGATGGGCGACCTCACCAACAGTCGCTCGACCAACGTTTTCGCCTATCTCATCGCTTTTGTCGTTCTTGGGCTTAACGGACTGCTGCTCTACCAAACTTTCGGCGGAAAGTTCTAAACTATAGATTCGGTCTGAGTTCTCGGTTTCGCCAGGTGTGAACTGAGTGCTCGCAACTGCCGATTGTGCAATAGGAATGAGTACTAGGAACTCAAACTCATATGAATAGCTTCGGAAGCCGTGCGTCCCTGCGAGTAGGATCCCGCGAATACGAAATCCACCGCCTTGATGCGCTTGATAAGCAGGGTATCTCGACAAAACATTTGCCGTATTCGCTGCGCATTTTGTTGGAGAACCTACTGCGCACCGAAGACGGGCGCGCGGTAAAGGCCGACGACATCAGATCGCTGGCTGCATGGAGAAATGCTGTCCACGCGGAACACGAGATTTCATTTACCCCCAGCCGGGTACTGATGCAGGATTTCACCGGCGTGCCGGCGGTGGTGGATTTGGCGGCCATGCGCGACGCCATGGCTCGATTGGGCGGCGACCCCAGCTTGATCAATCCTATCCAGCCGGCAGAGCTGGTAATTGACCACTCGGTGCAGGTGGATGAGTTCGGCAGCGTGGGCGCGTTCGATATTAACGCGGCCCTGGAGTTCCAGCGCAACCGTGAGCGCTATGCTTTCCTTCGATGGGGCCAGTCGGCATTTCGGAATTTCGCCATCGTTCCCCCGGACACGGGAATCGTTCACCAGATAAACCTGGAGTTCTTGGCGCGAGTTGTGTTTGTGCACGAAGCCGACGGAAAGCGCTCCGCCTATCCTGACACGCTGGTGGGGACCGATTCCCACACCACGATGATCAACGGCCTCGGCGTCTTGGGCTGGGGAGTAGGGGGCATCGAGGCCGAAGCGGCCATGCTCGGCCAGCCGGTTTCTATGCTGATTCCGCAGGTAGTAGGCGTACGCCTTACCGGCCAACTGCGGGAAGGATCCACCGCAACCGATCTGGTACTGACCATCACCGAGATGCTGCGCAAGCACGGTGTGGTTGGGAAGTTCGTCGAATTTTACGGCCCGGGTTTGCCCGCGCTCTCGCTGGCTGATCGAGCGACCATCGCAAACATGGCGCCCGAATACGGTGCAACTTGCGGCATCTTTCCGGTTGACCAGGAAACCTTGCGTTACCTGCAACTGACGGGACGCAGCGACGAGCAGATCGCGTTGGTCGAAGCCTATTGCAAGGAGCAAGGCCTCTTCCACACCGCAAAGATGCCCGACGCGCAGTACTCGGAGCTGCTGACGCTGGACTTGAGCACTGTGGAACCCAGCCTGGCTGGCCCCAAGCGGCCCCAGGACCGAGTGCCCCTCTCGCAGGCCGCTAGATCGTTCCACGAGGCGCTTCCCAGCCTGACCCGTCCAGCCAAGGGGGGAGGAGCAACCGCTGCACTCGCGGCAAAGCACCCGGTGGCGAGACAGGTCGGAAGATGGGAAGGCGAGGGCGGCAACCCTACAGCGGTTGGGGTCGAAGACCAGGAAATGCCGGCTGCAGGCACACCCATCTCAGCAGACTTGAAGCGTAACCTGCACAACGGCAGCGTTGTCATCGCCGCGATTACCAGCTGTACCAATACTTCCAACCCTTCAGTGATGATTGCGGCCGGGCTGGTGGCCAAGAAGGCGACCGAGCGCGGACTCTCGGTACCAGGATGGGTGAAGAGTTCCCTGGCGCCAGGGTCAAAAGTTGTGCGGGATTATCTAGAGCGGGCTGGTCTGCAGCCCTATCTCGACAAGCTTCGCTTCAACGTGGTGGGTTACGGCTGCACGACTTGCATCGGAAACTCCGGCCCGCTGCCGGCCGAGATTTCGGAAGCCATTGAAGAAGGGGATCTGGTGGTCGCCTCGGTACTTTCCGGAAACCGCAATTTCGAAGGCCGAATCAACTCCGAGGTTCGCGCTAACTATCTGATGTCTCCGCCCTTGGTGGTGGCTTTCGCTCTCGCCGGCAGAATTGACATCGACCTGCGTAACGAGCCACTGGGGCGCGACCGCACAGGCAAGCCGGTTTTTCTATCAGAGATCTGGCCGTCGCAAAAAGAGGTCAACGAAGCCATTGCGGCCGCGATCGAGGCCAAGATGTTTCATAAGAGCTACTCGGACGTGTATGCGGGCGACGAGCGCTGGCGATCTTTGCCGGTGCCCAAGGGCGAGACTTATGCCTGGGATGCCGCCTCTACATACATTAAGCAGGCTCCCTATTTTGATCGAATGCCTAAACAACCGCAGCCGGTGGAGGACATTCGCGGCGCGCGCGTGCTGGCGAAGTTGGGCCACAGCGTTACCACCGACCACATCTCACCGGCAGGATCAATCAAGGTGGACAGTCCCGCCGGAAAATATCTGATGGCGCATGGGGTACAGGCCAAGGACTTTAACTCCTACGGTTCGCGGCGCGGCAACCATGAGGCGATGGTGCGCGGCACGTTTGCCAATGTGCGCCTGCGCAATAAGCTGGTGCCCAGCCTTGAAGGGGGCTTTACCCGTCATTTGCCGGATGGCAAAGAAATGACCATTTTCGAGGCTTCAGAAAAATATCAGCAGGAGGGAGTGCAGCTGATCATCCTCGCCGGCAAAGAATACGGCTCAGGTTCTTCACGCGATTGGGCCGCCAAAGGACCGCTCTTACTGGGAGTCCGAGCGGTGATCGCCGAAAGTTACGAACGCATTCACCGCTCAAATCTAGTCGGCATGGGGGTGCTTCCGCTGCAATTCCTGGCCGGTCAGGATCCCGACACTTTAGGGCTCACCGGCGAAGAAGTGTACGAGATCAAAGGTCTACCGCCGATCGTGGAAAAGTTCCCACCGGAGCGAGTGGTGCAGGTAAACGCACGCTCAGCTGACGGAAAGACCGTGAATTTTCAAGCCCAAGTACGCATCGATACTCCACAAGAGGCCCTCTATTACCAACATGGCGGCATCTTGCAGTACGTACTTCGCCAGTTGCTCGCGGGCAAGCCTAAGCCGGAAGTGGTGAGTCCGGGCATGAAGACGGTGGCAGACGTAAAGTCGGGCAGCAGCATCACGTAGTTCGTCTGTGTGCTCTACAAAGCTCCGGTTGCTGATTATCCATCCCCATGCCTGGAGTGAGTGCAAAACGCTTTCCGGCCAGACGCAAGCGCTTGCGACCCAGGAATGTTCGTCAGAAGCTGGGCTTGTTCTGTTCACCCCGCTTTTTCAGTTCCTGCTGGGCCTTCTGATCGGCTGCTTTTTTCTCGTTGGCCGTGTTCATCGCCGCTCTATAGGCGTAGGGCAAGTTGACCAGCTCGACGGTGTAGGAGTTGAGCATACCGTCTGCAGAGGCGCTATTAAAACTTGCTTTGACGGCGAAATAGGATTTGAAACAGGTTTGTTCGACTTGGGTCGGTGCCGGTGGCAACCCGTTTCGCATATACAGACTGAACTGACCGCTGTTGCAGCCTTGCAGCGTTGGGTCGGCGGTTGCCAGCAGCTTGCCGCTCTGATCGAATATCCAGAACACGTAAAGGCCGCCGCCACCTTGGTCGTGGGTCATGGTCTCTTTTCCATATTTTTCACGCAAAGCTGTAAGCACGGTGTTCAGCATCAGAGGGGGCCCTGGATTCTGGTAAGCCTGAGATCGCGTGATCCACCACACCATCGGATCATTGGGCGCTAGGGTCAGGTTCACATTGGTACCTTCTCGACCCGTGGGATCACTAATGTTGAGCCCGAACCCCGAATCCGCCGGCCAAGCACTTCTCACGTTCACCGTTGACGAGCGCTTTTGAAGCTGAGCGCGCGCGGCCGACGCAGGCATGCCCGGATAGATGCCCATCAGGTCTGGAGTGCGTGGAGTTGGAGGAAGATTCTGCGCCGAGGTCTCCCAAACGCCGGCGACAAAGGCGAACAGAAGAACACCTGCCGAGAAAAGAATCCGCTTGCGAGACATAGAAAGTATCCTCCTTCGACACCGAAATCCAGATTCAGCCTACAACGGGGGCCCTGTACGCGATTTCGCGTCATCCTCTTGTTTTTTGGCCTTGGCATCGGCTTCCGCCTTCAGCCAGTTGTAACTAGCCCGCCCAGAGTTGTAAACGAGAGCGCCGCTTTCAAGGGTCGTCGTTAGCTGACTGAGTTGCGCGTTCGGCGGGGTTTCTTCGGCGACGCCGCGAGCGACAAAAACTACATAGGGCACGCAGCCCGGTGTATCTATAGTATTTCCCTTAATAGAGTTCGGCGACGTAGTGTCCAAGCTAATCTGTCCGTAGTCGCTCTGCGGCTCGCCATTCCCTCGGGGCAGTTCCTCAGGGTAAGCACAATACGCCGCGCTATTAGGCAAGCGGACCGGCAACTTCCCACTGAGGTCATAAATCCAGGCCAAGGGTCCGTTCTGGGAGAAGTTGTACTGCCCATACTTTTTGCGCAAAGATTCCAACAGGGTCGACGCCATTATCGGCTGACCGGCTGGCATTGCTATATAGCGCTCAATCTTAGAAACCAGCGGCGGGCTGGGCGGTTGGGTGAATTCCACGTTGATGTATTCGTAGCCCTTGCCATTGTTCGGCTCCTGAGCGGAAATGTAACGCGGCACGCGGGTAAAGGTTTCAACCCCAGGATGAAATAATCTTGTGTGGAGGACCTCAATTTTGAACGTGGACTTGTAAGCCTTGATGGCGGCCAAGGCCTGTGCGGGAGTCATGCCCAGCTTGATGCCCACGATGTCCACAAATCCGACGGAAGCGGCGATTTTCTTCAGAGCCTCCCGGCTGCAGCAATCGCCGTTTGCGGTTGACGAATCGGGCTCCGCCGCGCTTGACTGAACCGGAGAATTGGCCGGCTTTGTGGCCTGGCCCTGCGGAGCAGGCTGCTGCGACTTCGGATTTTGCTGTTGTTTCATCGCTCTCTTGTATGCGTCCTTCGCCGCCTGAATTGGATTCTGAAACTGCGCTGCTGCGCTCAGAACCGACAGGCTCGCCACCAACGCAACTCCAAAAACACACTTCGTCAATGTTCTTGCGGAGTAGATGGCCACGCTTTTTCCTCCTCTTCGGCCGCGAAACCACTGCGACGGTCCTGCCAAAGCAAAGACAATTTAGACGGTGGAACCGAAATTTCCGAGTTCGCGGATTATAGGCTCCTCCTGCGCTAGACACAACGTTCTGGAGCCCCAGACTACTAGTTCCGAGTGGATGGTCGGCAACTCGGAAACTGGGCTTCCTTTTCCCATAGCTTCCGGATAGCCCGTTATGCAGGTGTTTCTGCGATCGATTCACCCGATCCGATGTCAACTCGGTGCGGAGCAGGCGACAGTCACGGCACTCACGCCGGGCTATGAACTACTGCCGCTATGCGGCTTCACGATGTAAACGCGAGCAGAGCGATGTCTTAAGCTGGGCCGGCCTCGATGATCGCGTACACGCCGCGGGTGGGGATGCGGCGCAGCAGCAGAAAGCCACTCTCGGCAAAAAGCCGGGCGAACTCGTCGGGCGTGCGCTCGCGGCCGCCGGTGAGGACCATCATGTTGATGTCGAGATGATGGGCGAAATGCGGGCGATTGTCCGGTGGCAGCACGGTTTCTACGATCAGCAACTTGGCATGAGCCGGCGCCACGGCGCGGATCTGTCGCAAGATGGCAACGCACTGCTCATCGGTCCAGTCGTGGAGAACTTCCATCAGGACGTAGCAGTCGGATGGCGGCAAGGGGCCGCGGAAGAAATCGCCGCCCTGAAGCTCAAGGCGGTCAGCGGGAGCGACTTGCGCGACGACGTGCGGCTGGTCGAACAAAATACCGCGCGTCTGCGGCGCGGTTTGGAGGATGGCTTTCAACATGTGACCGAGGCCTCCGCCGATGTCGGCGACGGTCCCGAAGCCGGAGAAATCGTAGGCCGCGAGTACCGGACCGATGGCGCTTTCCGCTTTTCCCCGCATCGCGTCGTTGAAGAGTTCAAGGATGGCGGGATGATCATTAAAGTAAGCGAACACGCCACGCGGCTCAATTTTGCTTACACCAGTTTGTCCGGTGCGGATGACGTGTTCCATCTCGGCGTAGCTGTCCCAGAAGAGCGGACTCCCGACGAAGCGCACGTAGGAGCGAAGGGAATGCGGATGATCGCTGCGTAGCGCGCGCGAAAGCGGCGTGTGGGAGTATCCGCTGTCTCCGAAAGCGAACACGCCCTGCGAGCTCAGCAAACGCAGGACGCGGTTGAGTGAATCGGGGGCGGCGCCGACGGCCTGCGCCAGATCTGCTGCCGAGCGCGGGGCGTCGGACAGCGCGTCGGCAACTCCGATTTCCGCCACCGCTTGCAAGCATCGCGAAAACCAGTAGCCGGTTGCGAGCTGGACCACCTGCATGACCGCATCGGCGGCGGCGGGGCGTGCGGCCTCGAGGTGCGGGTGCTGGTTTTGTTGAGAATTCTCCTGCCACAGTTTCGGATCGGTTGCCATTGTTCACCCCACTGCGTGCCGCAAGTTAGGCACGGCTGAATTGGCGCAATTGTCTCACAAGCTCCCGAGGCCGAATGTCTGTCCGCTCCGGTTTTGCAATTTGGACGCGTGCCTGCTCCAATGGCGCCCATATACCCGAAGGATTCCGTTTAACTCCCGGATTGTCGGCAACTCGGAACTTATCCTCGGCGGTCACATGGCCTCGCAGTTCAGTCGCAAGCTTCCTCGCCATCGCCATTTGGAACGAAGTTCAAGTGCGGCAGCTTCCCCGAACTTCCGTAATCCACAGCCTAACCCCTTCGTTACGTGTGGCTTGGCGCACATCTTCCGGGGCTGTAATCAGACCCCAAGTGTTTGTAATTGGCTAATATCGTACGTGTGATGTAAGATGATGGCGCGTTTGATCGACAGCGGTAAGTCAAGCAGTAACTGCTTTTTTTAGCACCTGCCTGCACCACCCTGCGCTTGATCTCGCAAACTCAACAAGAAAAGGAACTAGCAACACCATGGAAACAGGAACAGTGAAGTGGTTCAATGACGCGAAGGGCTATGGCTTTATCAGCCGTCAGAATGGCGAAGACGTTTTCGTGCATTTCTCGGCGATCCAGGCAAGCGGCTTCCGCAGCTTGCAGGAGGGTCAACAAGTCCAGTTCGACGTCGTAAAGGGACCCAAGGGCTGGCAGGCAGAGAACGTAAAGCCTGTGTAATCTGAAACAGGAAAAAGAAGGGCGACTTCAGGGTCGCCCTTTTTCTTTAGTCTTTAAAGCTAGATTCCGACTGCCTCGTATTCACCCGTGCTGCGTTCACGCCTTTTAGGACGCGGAACGTCGTAGGGCGAGCGCATCGCCATGCGTCGTTGCCGCAGGCTGATGCCCGCTAGCAATGCCGCAACAATCACACCTCCCGCAATCGCGGCGCCGGCGAACGCCTTTCCCGGATTCAAGACCAGCGGCTCCGCAACTCGGCTGGTAGCGAGTGCCACTCGTCCGCTTCGCCCCATCGCTTCTTTAAAATCTTGCACGGCAGAGTCGCCGGCGCGTCCTAAAGCCCGATGCGAATACATGAGCCCGTAGCGCATGGGAACAGAATTGTCCGCGCCGCCGCGCACGATCACATGCTCGTCGCCAGTTTCCTCCTGTCGGTCCAGCAGTTCATCCAAGGCCGCTTGGATCCGACTGGGGCGGGTCCACTGTGAGCGGAACGCCACCCGGCCAGACTTGTCAATTATGTAAGTCGAGTTTGGCATGCTGCCGTATTTGCGGTGGAGCCTGCCATCAACATCGTCCACCAAAATCGGCATCTCAATGTTTTCTTCTTCCCGCAGCAGTTCCGCGGCTTCCTTTTTGTCGCCGTCTGACCGGTGCGCCGGCAGCTTATCGCCGGGATGCGCCTCGCGTACATAGGCGAAGAGAAACTGCACGTCATCGTCGGAATATTCATCGTAAAGCTGGTTCAGGCCGCGGATTGAGCCGGCGGTCGCTGGGCAGGTTGCCGATCCAAAAGTGAGCACCACATTCTGGCTGCCACGAAAATCACTGAGTTGGATAGTCTCACCATCCAAACTCTTTACTTTGAAATCTGGCGCCTTGTCCCCCGCCTGTGGGCCGCCAAATCTGTGCGTAGCAACGTCCTTCAGCAGCACGTTGCGCGTGAAGCGATCATAGTTGTATTTGGATCCAAACATGAAAGGCTCCGTCAGCTGAAAATGAGAACTGTGGCCGGCTTCCCGTCGAGTTCCGGTCTTTCCATATACGATGCCGAATAGGACAGCTTTTGTTTTCCCTCTTTATCTCAGAGCACCTCATAGCTCGCATTGATGGTTTGTTAAACTGTCCCTTTGACTACCTGTTTCACTGCGAGTGAGGATCTATGCCCGCCCTGGCGGTAGGAGAGGTGGCGCCTGACTTTGAATTGCTGGCCTGCACCGGGGAACAAATCTCTCCGGTGCGGCTCCGCGACTATCGTGGCCGAAAGAACGTGGTGCTGGCATTTCATCCTTTGGACTGGACCCCGACTTGATCCGCGCAAGTGCCGGCGTTCAATGCTGATCTCATCAGGTTCGCCGCACTCGATGCCCAGGTTCTGGGCATAAGTTGTGACCCTGTACCTTGTCACATCGCGTGGCAAAAAAAAAGTATCGGCCTCACTGACTTTCCTCTGTGCAGTGACTTCTTTCCTCACGGGCAGGTCGCAAGACGATATGGCATTTTTCGCGAAGGTCCGCCGATTCCCGGAATCAATGAACGCGCCGTGTTCATTGTGTCCAAAGAGGGGAAGATTGCTTTCAGCAAGGCTTATCCGTTGGATGAAACCCCGGAAAACGAAGAAATCATTGAGGCATTGCGTAAGGTTCACTCAACGGTGAAAACCTGATTTCAGTGGAAACAAAGTAGCTGGCTCTTGCTGCCGGCCTGCTCCTCAGACAACCAGCCCTTTTCCTGAGCCCTCGAACTAATGAGGAGTCGTCCTCAAAGCCTATACTCCTAAGGACACGGCAAAGTTGCAGCCGTGTGAAAGGTTTTATGCGCAAACTCGGAGTCGGAATTGCCGTTTTCATCGGTCTCATCATCCTGGTGTTGCTGATCGCACCTGCTTTCATAAACGTCAATACTTATCATGACAAGATCCAGGCGGAGTTGCAGCAGAGGCTGGGCCGTTCCGTCAGTTTGGGCACCATGCACCTCAGGTTGTTGCCCCCAAAGTTCAGGGTGGATGATGTGACCATCGGCGACGATCCCCGGTTCTCCGCTTCGCGTCCGTTTGCGCAAGCTCAGGAATTAGATGTTGCGATCAAGCTGCTGCCGCTGCTTCATAAGGAAGTCGCCATAAGCTCGCTGGAACTGGTTCGGCCGCATGTGGAGCTGATTCGCAATGCGCAAGGTGCGTGGAACTTCGCCACTCTGGGCAAGAGTGCACCCGCAAACCAGAGTACAAGCCAGCACACCGCTCCTGCCGAAAACCCAACCCAGCCCAATGCATCCCGGCCGCCGACGCAGCGTAATGCGAAGCAGGCGCCTCCATCCCAGCCTGCCGCCACCACCACATCAGCTCACCCACCGCAGAAGCAGCCGCAACAGGCGTTTGCGCTGGACAATCTGCGGCTGACCGATGGCCAGATCGCCTTAACAGACTTCCAGAAACACCAGTCGCGCGCAGTCTACGACCACATTGATCTTCAACTTAAGAACTTCGCTGTGGACGAGCCGTTTTCGATTTCAGCGACCGCGCACTTGCCGGGCACAGGCAAGCAAGTCGTCAACCTGGATTGGCACGGCGGCCCACTCAATAGCGACAACATGATCAACACGCCATTCCAAGGCACGCTGAAGCTGGAGCAGGTCCCCTTGGACGCGGCGCAAAAATTTCTGAATGCCCCCGCGCTCGCCGGTACGGACGCAGTGATTTCCGGCACGATGCACGTAAACAATCAGACCGGCCAACTGGCCTCTGACGGTTCAATCAAGCTGGAGAAGGCACGCATCCGCGGCGTGGACGTTGGTTATCCCATTAGCGCCGATTATGAGGTGACCGACAACTTAAACACTGACGTCTTGAACATAGCCAAAGGCTCGTTGCGCTTGGGGTCTGCTCCGCTTTCTCTCACTGGCACCATGGACACCAAGCCCACCCCGGCGCAAGTCAACCTACAGCTCAAGGCAGGAGATATTTCCATTTCTGAAATTGCCCGGCTGGCTTCAGCTTTCGGAGTGGCATTCAACCCGGGCACCACCATAAACGGAAGACTTACTGCCGACGTTCACGCACAGGGCCCAACCAGCCAGCCTGCTCTAAACGGGACACTTTCAGCCCGGAATGTGCAGATCAGCGGCAAGGATGTGCCGCAACCAGTGAGCGTCAATGCTTTGGATCTAACCTTGACTCCCACCCAGGTCCGCTCCAATCCATTCTCAGCAGTGGCAGGCAGCACCAATGTAGCCCTGCAAGTCACCTTGGCGCAGTACACCAGCCCTTCTCCGGCGGTGGATGCCACCTTGCGTACTGCCAACGCTCAAATCAACGAGCTGCTGAACATCGCTAAGGCTTATGGGGTCTCTGCGCTGGCTGGAGCGAGCGGCAGCGGAGTTCTAACCTTGAACGTCCATGCGACCGGGCCCCTGAAGAATGCTTCTGCAATGAACTTCAGCGGAAATGGCAATGTGCGGAACGCCACCTTGAAAACGCCGTCACTCACGCAGCCATTGAACCTGCGGAACGCCGACCTGCAGTTCACACAAAACTCGGCAATTCTGCAGAACCTGACTGCGGCTCTTGGCCAGTCAGACGCAAGTGGCAATCTGACCGTCCGCAACTTTAGCGCGCCGCAAGTGCAATTCAATATTTCTGCAAATCGCATCAATGTGCAGGAGCTGCAGCAGATAACCTCTCCGGCAAATCCGCCGGCAGCCAAACGCGCTTCGAACCATGGTTGGAGCATCCTGCCTAGTGCCTATGCAGCGCCTGCGCCACAGCCCGGCATTCTCCAGAAAATCACCGGCAACGGAACCATCAACGTCGCCACCATCATGAACGACCAGCTCATATTGAATAATGTCCGTTCAAATGTCGCGCTGGACCGCGGTCTCATCCGTATGGCGCCATTGACCGCGCAGCTCTATGGAGGAACGGAGAATGGCGCGGTCATACTTGATACCCGCCAGACCCCGCCGGCGGTAAACGTCAATACCACGCTTTCAAATGTCGATGCCAACAAACTGGTGTCCTCAGTCTCATCGCTGAAGCAGACACTCTATGGCATCTTGAGTACCAAAGGTCAGTTGGGATTCAGCGCCGCTTCCTCCACCGAAATCGCGCGCACTCTGAATGGCGCGACGGCAATCGACCTTAGCAAAGGCCGGATCATGGGCATGGACCTGCTGCGCGAGGTCGGAAATATTGGGAAATTCCTCAACGGCCAACAGCAGGCGAAGCCATATACCGACATCATGAAACTTGCCGGGCATTTCAACATCAAGAACGGTGTGGCACAGACCAACGATCTGCAAGCCACAATTGATGGTGGCAGCCTGGGGGCAGTCGGTGCCGTTGGCCTGGCTGACCAAAGCATCAACCTGCACCTTAGTGTCGTGCTCTCAAAATGGTTTACCCAGAAAGTTGGCGGCAATTCTGTAGGCGGATTCATGAACACTGCGCTACAGAACGATCAAGGCGAACTGGTGATTCCGGTGATTGTTACCGGAACCTTTCAGCACCCACAATTTGCGCCCGACATTGAACAGGTGGCGCAGATGAAGCTGAAGCACCTGCTGCCCAGCAGCAAAAATCCAGGCGGCATGGTCTCCGGAGTGTTGGGCAACATTCTGGGCAATCAAGGGGGGCAACAGGCCACCCCGCAAACCCAGCAGAATCAGCCGCAACAAAATCAGCAGCAGGACCCTAACGCAGACGCTGTTAACAACGTGCTGAACCAGGTATTCGGCGGAAAAAAGAAGCAGCAACAACCGCCGCCGCCGCAAAAATAATTCCTCGTTCCGAGAGGGCTTTGGCCGCGAGGAATCCCTATGGCCTGCAAGCTTCTTGAGCTTCAGGAATTCCTGAGCGAGGACCGGGCGCTGCTAACGCCCGGTCTATCGATCCTTATTTACTTCCTTCGGCTACATCTTTTGCGCCGGATTTAAATTCTGCGGCCGTTATCGGCTTATGGCCCACCGACTGCGCGTTGACGGCCTTTCCAGGAGGCACGGTTGCTCCAGCAGGCCACAGTGAGAAGATCAGGCCGTCTGTCGTCGCCACCAGGTCCGCAACTTCTTTCGCCTTGTTCTCCGGGAGATCATGGACCTGTACTCGACCGGTGGCGATCTCCAGCCGGTGGTCGTGCCAATTGCGGTTCCATTCTTTTAACGAAACATTGGCCCGAGTGATTTTTTTGGCAATGATGTATTCCACCTGGCTTAGCCTGGCATTGGGTTCAGCGCTGTCATAGATCAAGCACACGATCACTGGATCAGGGGAATGCACCTTGCAATAGTGATGAAAGGGACCCATCACTTGACCATTGACCACGTGGGGTGCCGTAACGTGCACGGTGTACCCCTCCGCCGGTGTTGGCTGTTTAGCTTCTTGGCCAACCGCCAGCACCGCTGTAGACACGCATATCAGAGCTAGGCACACGTTCTTGTTCATAGAGTTCCTCCGGTGAATTCTTTGCGAGGACTATTGGGTATGGGACTGCCGTTGTCCGCCGATCAGCGGCGGCAAAAATACCGTAAAGGATGATGCCCGTCAAGACCACAACTCTAAGGCGCGGTGAGCGAGCCGAACTGTTGGGTTTTTGGAGAGTAGATGACTAGCGGGAAGCTTCTTCCAACCGGCCCTGCTCCAGCTTTTCCTGGCACTCGATACAATGCCGCGTCCAAGGTACAGCTTCCAGGCGCTTGGAATTGATTTCTTTGCCGCAGGAAATGCACTCGCCGAAGCTGCCTTCCCGGATCCGGCTTAATGCCCCTTCCACCATCTGCAGGAGCTGGCGCTCATTATTGCTCTGATGGAACAGAAATTCCTTGTTGTAGGAGCTGGCCGCACGGTCGGCAATGTCCTGTGCCGAGTCCTCGTCGGCAGCTCGACCGTCCTGCTCGGTGCGCGATACATTGCGCTTCAGCTGTTGCTGTCGCTCTTCCAGCCGTTTTTTGAAAGCTTCCAGCTTTTTCTTGTCCATACGTTGTAATGGCGGCCCAAAGGCCGCCTCTCAGAAGAAGTTATCCACTGGAGATTAAGGAATTATCATATTCGCCGGTCGGGACATGCGTCAAATCACGCGCTGATCGATGAGGACGAACTTCGTCCGCATCGTGCCACCAGTTCGTTCCTGCCGTCCACGACACGCACAAATTGATGTCCACCCATGCGCAGTTCTAAATCACGTGACGCTTCTTATTTCGAGGGTTTGGGTGAAATGGCGTCTCTCTTTTGGCAAAGGCAGAGGTGACGCTGTTTTGAGATTATTAGCACTCTTTCCAGGGGGAAAAAAAAGCGGCCCTATTTCTAGGGCCGCCCTTAAAGAGGCAAGGGAGGGAGGGAAAGTCAGGGAAGGCAATGCTTATGGTTCTGCCAAGCAGAACCTTCATGGAGTTGTTGAAAAAGTACGAAGAGAGTTGAAGTCATTTCCGGTTGAACGGCCTCTTTTATTGCTTCCGTATGTTGCACTTACGACGCCAAACCGGGAGCTCATTGACGGGGAGCGCAGACCAACAAAGTCATTGCTGAGATTAAAGTTAGGTGGGTTTTGGGTAAATGGGCAACTCTCAAGCAGGCTGTTGCATGACAACATGTTGCAAAGCGGTTCCACACCTAAGCAGGGGTTTGCTCACTTGAAGGCCGATTCTGCTCTTCCATTAATTTCAGCTTATTGAGCAAGGCCTTGTAGCTGATCTTCAGGATTTTAGCCGCTTGTCTCCGATTCCAGCGCGTCTGCAGCAGCACCTTTTCGATGGCTTCCTGTTCGGCCTTCATGGCCGCTCTTCGGCCAATCTCCAGCAGCGACAAGCCTTCTGCGCTGGCCCCATTGGAGCCATTCTTGCCAGAGACGGCTTCGCCTGCTGACGACGGGTGGATCGCCGGTTCGGTCTGCGCGTAGGAAGAGACGATCGGCTTATGAGTGGAAAGCTCACGCAAAATTTGGGCTTCATTGCCGACGATCACATAGCGCTTGACCAGGTTCTCCAGTTCGCGGATGTTACCCGGCCAGGTGTACTCCATCATGCGGCCGATTGCGTTATCACTGAACGGCGGCGGTTGTTTGCCGTAGTGTTCGCTGTATTTGCGCTGAAAGAATTCCAGAAATATCGGTATCTCTTCCCGGCGCTCCCGCAGCGGAGGGATGTGAATGCTTACGACATTCAGCCGGTAGAATAGATCTTCGCGGAAGCTACCTTCCTGTACCGCGCGTTCCAAGGCCTTGTTAGTGGCCGCCAGAACTCTGACGTCTACCGAAATGTCGCGCTTGCCGCCCAGGCGGGAAAACTCGCCATCCTGCAGAACATGCAACAGCTTGGCTTGTAAGGCGGGATGCATTTCACTGATCTCATCTAAAAACAACGTCCCGGTATTGGCCTGGTCAAACTTCCCAGGTTTCTGCCGGTTGGCGCCGGTGAAGGCTCCTGGCTCATAGCCGAACAGTTCGCTTTCCAGCAATTCGTTGGGGATAGCCGCACAGTTCACTTTCACAAATTGCCGATCGTGCCGGGACGACAGCGAATGCACCATGCGGGCAACCACTTCTTTTCCGGTTCCGCTTTCACCCCGGATGAGCACCGTGGCAGTCGTATCGGCCACTTGCTCGATGGTCATTTTCACCTCTTCCATCTTTGCGCTGCTGCCGTAAAGCATGGAAAAGTCGCTCTGCCTTCGCACCTGCTCGCGCAGCTGGGTCACCTCGGTTACAAGCCGCTGCTTATCGAGGACCTTGGCGATGCGTATATCGAGCTCCTTCGGCTCAAAGGGCTTGCTGATGTAATCGTCCGCCCCCATTTTTGAGGCCTGAAAGATCAATTCCGGATTGTTTTGCCCGGAGAGCATGATCACCGACACGTCGGGCTTGATTTGCTTTATACGTTCCAAGGTCTCAATGCCGCTCATGCCGCTCATGCTGACGTCCAGCAACGCGAGCGTAGGATCGAAGGAACGAAACATTCGGATCGCTTCCTCGCCACTGGCCGCGGTGTTTACCTCAAAGTTGCGTCGGGTCAGATAAGAGGAAAGATAGCGGGACATGGTGCCATCGTCGTCAACGATCAGCACGCGCGTTTTTTGATCAGTCAATTAGGGACCCCCCTGAGCCGCGACGCCGGTTTTAACCCCGTAGCCGTTGAGAATGCGGTTTTGTTGAACCATTCCGGCGTTTGACCCCATATGCATCCAAGGGAGTCCGGCGACCACACTTTTGGGTGCTAGGGCTGGACGACCCACTCTTGGGTGCTAGGGCCGCTTTCATTGTAACTGGATTCCACAAGTTGGAATCAGGTTGCCTATTTCTAAGGTTCTGCTCCTCGGGAGCTATTCAGGCCGAAGCTGCGCTACCAAAACCCACGTCACGGGACCTTATGGGGAGGGTAAAAGAGAAGGTACTACCGTCGCCGGGACTACTTGCCAGGTGTAGCTGTCCCCGGTGGGCCTCTACTATCCGTTTGGCAATGGCAAGACCGAGGCCCGAACCGTCGCTTCTGTGCGAGGTCGGAGCATCGGCAGACTTGCTCAAAATGGGGTGGACTTCATCATTACGAACCTGGGCAAATTCGTCGAAGATCCGAACTTGATCTTGCGGAGCGATACCTATGCCCGTGTCTTGTACGCCGATTTCAACCGTCCGCGACTCCACGTGATGACGCAGGCGGATCGTTACATTTCCCCCCGCGGGAGTGAATTTAAGGGCATTACCTACAAGATTGATTAACACTTGCTCGATGCGTTCGGAATCCACCTCAACCCGGGGGATGCGAGATGGAAGTTCCACCCCTAACCTGATCTGCTGAGCGCGGGCCGCCTGATGGAACAGGGCAGCCACGCCGTTCACCAGCTGGCGCAAATCGGTAGCCGCAAAATTCATTTTCATCTTGCCGGATTCGATCTGGCTTATATCTAACATTGAATTCACCAGTCGTATCAGACGTTTGCAGGCGGCGATTGACTCCACCATGGTCTCTTTTTCGGCGGCGTCGAGGCGATCTTCCAGGCTTTCAGCCAGCATCGCGTTATAGCCGAGAATCACGCTAAGCGGAGTGCGAAGCTCGTGCGTGGCTATGCTCAGGAAGTTGGACTTCAATTTATCTAATTGACGCAACTTCTCATTGGCTGCACCCAGCTCTTCGTTGTTGCGCTGCAGTTCAGCAATCAGGGTGGCGTTCTCCACTGCCATAGCAGCCTGGCAAGCCAAGGCTTGCAAAAAGCGCTGTGCAGAAGCATGAAAGTCGTACGCCTCACCCGCATTGTCGGCGCAGAGCACGCACACGAGCCGCTCGTTGACGACTCCCGGCACTAACGCGTACGAACGCGCACCCGCATGCTCGGCCCAATGGGCAAGTGGAGCTACTTCATCGCGTTCGGTGATCACCGACCCACGCTCCAGAACATGCAGCAGGGCGGGCTCCTCTAGAGCTTGGCACAGCGACTCGGAACCTTCCTGCCACTTTCCGTAGCTTCTGGTCAGCAACGAAACCTGCCTCACTCCCAGGACACCGCGCGCGGCGGCTGAGACCTCGCTTGCAATCACGCGAACATCATGGGACTGGGTCACCGTCCCGCTGACGCGATAGAGAGTGTCGATTTCCGATAGACGCTTTCGTTCCAGGGAGCGGCGCACTGCCTGCTTCAGTTCGTCAACCTCGATGGGCTTCAATAAATACTCATAAGCGCCCAATCGGACCGCTTCCAGGGCCGAATCTACCGAACCATAGCCGGTCATCATTACGGTTACAGTCATTGGGGAGCACTTGCGCACTTCGGCCAACACCGCCAACCCATCCACTTCGGGCATCTTCAGGTCGGTCAGCACCAGGTCGAAGTGGCGCTGCCGAATGACGTCCAGCGCCGCAGCACCGTCGCCGATGCCTTCGACCTCATAATTTTCGAGTTGCAAAATGGCTTTGGTGGTTAGAAGGACTGCCGCATCATCATCCACAACTAGGATTCTTGCCTTGGAAGAAGCTATCACGGTTTAACTGACCTGGCAGGATCGAAACCTGTACCCATGACTATGATGCAGCTTCGACCATTAACGTCTAATTTAGCTGCTGCCTGCAACGGTGCGCAACTTCCCGGGCAGGAAACGATAGGGAGGCCACGGGCCGCTGATCACTAATTCACAGTTCTTTAATTGCTTCGCGGCAGAAGTGAAACGGTTTTGGTACTTAAGTACAGATTTGTTATCAATGAGGTGGGCGATGTCAATCATCATTCCATCGGCATCCACCTTCTTGCAGGTAACGTCTTCTTCGAGGGGATTGAACATGCGATGAACCTGCACCGATAACGCTCGTGCCTTGGTTTGGCGCTCGCGTTCATGCGCAGCCTTCTCCCGCAGCTTCACCAGATATTCTCCCCCAACCGTTGCCGGGAGCTGGACTTCCGTCATGGCCTCGCGCAGAGAACCGTCATGCACCACAAGTTTCAGGTGCATTTCCGCCTTTCCGCGGAGCCGTTGGACACTTTGGAAGAAGACTTTGCGATTCGAGCGTACAGCCTGACGAAGGGCGTCGTCGCAGTCAAAAATCGTACCGAAGCGGAAAGGAAGCACCGTCATGGTGCGGAAACATGCGCTCACCACGCGGGCGTGGTCCAAGATGGCTTTTTTGTCCAATTCCCCGTTGCGCGTGTACTCGCTGACAATTACCGCGAATTCACCGCTGGGATAGCTGAGGACGGGAGCGCCATCCACTCCGGTTATGCTTTCTAAAATAGAAGGGCGCCGTGAGCGGGCGCCATTGTGAAGCTGCTGTTCGGTGATGCAGTATGCGTACCACGCCATAACTCTATCTCCGCTCAGGACCGAAGCGAAACCTACCGTTTCGGCAATTAACATCCTAGGACGACGGTCGAATCTGGGAAAGCGGCTAGATACTACGAGATGGACAGTGCCACGTCCAAGGTGCATCTTAGAACGTATTGCAGCTAAATAGCAACTATCTTGTGTTCTCAAAGACAGGAATTACCGCCCGGACGCCTTTTTTCCCTATGCCATTTGGAATATTCGGCTCGAGAACGGCTCGGGCAACCACCCTTTGCATTTCATCTGCGGGAGCGGGTTTCCCCGTCCATATCTCAAATTGACGGGCCGCTTGATGGACAAACATTTCCATCCCGGGTATCACCTGAACGCCCTTCGAAAGGGCGAGCCTCGTAAGCTGGGTCTCTGGAGGGGAGTACACCATGTCCAGGAGATACTTGGTGTTGATCTCCTTTTCTCCCAGTGGCGACTCCTTGGAATTCCCCATTCCCACCGGGGTCGCATTGATAATGACGTCGAAGCTGAGCTTCTTGAGGTCGGCGCGCCGAATGAAGCGAACATGCGCCTGGCGAGCAAGTTTCTGGGCAGCCGCCGGGGTACGGTTCAAGATGTAAACTTCCACGCCTCGTTCCTTCAGGCCAAAAACTGCAGCTCGAGCCGCGCCACCAGCGCCGATTACCAACACCTTAGCGCCGGGCAAGGGCAGGCGCAGCTCCAAGGGACGCAGCACGCCGGCAACATCGGTGTTGAAACCATAGAGCTTCCCATCCGCACCACGAACCACGGTGTTGCACGCGCCGATCTTCTTGGTGTGCGCGTCGTAGTTGTCCAGGTGCTTCAGAATGGCTTCTTTGTACGGCATGGTTATGCTCAGACCCTGGATGGGAATGTCGCGGGTGCAAGCCAGCAGGTCCTCAAGGCTCTTGGCGTGCAATGCCAGGTAAACGGCATTCACATTCTCCCGCCGAAAGGCGGTATTCATGACCAGCGGTGATAAGGAGTGGCCTATGGGATCCCCAGCAACACCGTAAACCTTGGTAGCCGCATCCACTTGCTCAATGCGATAAACATCGCGCAGGGTCTGAGCTGACACCTGGCCGGGAGCGGTCTCCTCACCGGGAGCGGCCGACGCAAAGGTGAAAACACTGCCAGCTCTCAATCCCAGGACGCGGCTGATGATCCCCTGCTCTCCCATGCACAAGCCAACTACCGAATACTGGGAACCGTTCTGCTCCAAAAACTTCATCATCACGACGTTGTCATAAAGCGTCGTAGCGGTAGTAACAAGTTTGTAGAAATCAGCGCCGAAGCTCGTCATCTTCTGGAAGGTTTCGGCCAATTTTCGGGTAGCACGAAAGTCGTGGAACGAGAGGATGAGTGCGCCTCGGCTGCGGAGGCGTTGCAGCTCCCGAGGCTTGACCGCCGCAGCACTCTGCAACTCCACATCCACCAGTTGGCAGCCGTTAGCGACGGCTTTGTAAAGCAGATCCAGCTGGCTGGCTACCGAACCGCGAAACTTGCCACCATTGATGGCCCGCCGACAGGTGGCGACCACCAGGGCCCCGGGGTGTGCATCAAGAAAACGTCTGAGTTTGGGGAGCGCGGTTGCCGGTCGGGGTAGGTAATCTAACCTCAACTCAATAAAAGGGTTATCGCGCACCAAGAGTTCCGCTTTGTCAAATAGCCCTTCCACATCCGCGTCTGCCAGCGCGACGCAAAGCCGTGGCATGTGGTTGGGTAGCATCCGAGGAACGTAACTGGATTGGGCGGCACTCATTGGCTGATGGCGTCGGCTCTAAGGTCGGGCGCGATATTACAGGTGCCACAAGACAGATGCAATAACATTGCAAGCTGGGTTTCCGAGCGCCCATGTACCTTTCCTATCACCTGCGTAACCTTGACCCACCCGTACTGCCTTGCTAACGTCCGTGTAAGACACGCCATTTCTTGGTTTTGGAGCTAAATGGTTCTTGTCGGACAGGGCTCACGAGGGGCTGTGCGAAGGGGAGGATACATGACGAAGACAGTTTTCTGGGTACTTCTGCTGGTGGGAGTCTCGCTGGGGCAGGAATCCGGCCCAACTCCGGATGTCACGACTTCTCAGGACCAACTAGCGGGAGTCTCAACCTCAGCGAATACCCATCCCGTGGAACGTGTCCAAACCCCAACCTATGAAGATCTGTACTGCGCGGGATTCATCACTAAACAAGATGTTCCGCACGACACATTTGTCGCCGGCGGATTGCACTCTCCACACGCCACCAAGTTCGTGAAGAATGAAGTCATCTACCTGAGCGGCAGCAAATTTAAAGAGGGCGACCGGGTAGCGATCATACGTGAGCTGGTGGATCCCAACCGGTATGAAATGTTTCCCGGCCAGTTCAAGCTATTGAGCGCTACCGGCCAACCGTATGCTGAGCTCGGGCACGCTCGCGTCATAGATACCCGGCACAATATGGCGATCGCATTACTCGATTTTAGTTGCGAGCCGATCGTGGTCGGAGACCAGGTGATTGCTCTTGCAGAGAGGCAGCAGGTCTCGTACCGCAACCCGCTTCGCTTTGACCGTTTTTCTCCGCCTAGCGGCAAGACTAGCGGTCAGATCGTTCTGGGCAAAGACTTCGACAATTTCCTCGGCACTGGCAGGAAAGCGTACTTGACGGTGGGCGCCGATAAAGGCGTTAAAGTCGGCGATTATTTCCGCATCACCCGCGACTATATCGAGGACCTCGAGGATCCCGTCGACTCTCTTTCTTTCAAGGCTTCCTACGCTGAAGACACACAGATGCATCCGCCCTCAGTGGAATCGGCCTGGTGGAAGAGAAGCAAGGGCCCTGTGGTTCATGTAAAAGATATGCCGCGCCGCGCCATGGGAGAGATGATCATCCTAAGCACCACTCCCACCAGCGCGACTGGAATGATCACCTTTGCTCTGGAGGACATCCACGTAGGCGATGGCGTCGAACTGGAAGACACTCCGCCGGCGACAGCATCAGTCTCGGACGAAACTCCAGTCCAAAAGTGACATTGATCTGACTTGCTGTAACGCGGACCAGAGACAGTCGAAGCCTATTCGGCGCTGGTCCGCTGTTGTGTTTAGGCAGCCGCTTTAGCTCGGCTATTCGTGCTCGCCGAATACTTCCGCGGTAAAGGCCTCCAGGATCGCGCCATGCTGCCAGGCATCGCTTCCCAGACCGGCTTTACGGCAGACCTGCTGCAGAAATGTGACGCGGTCCCAGCCATGCTCAATAGGCACCTGTGGCAACAGCAGGCCTCGGCTGGTGCCAAACGACAGGAGAAGCCCGTGCTTGCCGAGAACGATCTCCTCCGCCGTGACTTGAACCAGACGCGAAAGCACGGAGATCTCGATCTTCAACCGGGTGGCTTCGTCTGGCGTCACCGGTAAAAAGCGCATATCCTGGAAGGCTGCTGCCCGCGCCGTTTCAACTATGGTTTGCACTAGCGGCGCAACCGGATAAACGTATCCCACGCAGCCGCGCACCTCTCCTTCCAGATATAAGGTCGTGAAAGCGCCGCGCGGTTCCTGGAGACGGCCAGCTGTCCCAGGAAGGACCACGTCCCGTTGTTCCAGGGAAGACAATATAGCTTCTCGCGCAAGGCGTATCAGGGAGAGTCTTTCTTCGGGGGAGTACTGCGGGTCTGGATCGGCAATGGCTGGGACGGCAAGCTGGCTTATACCCACACGCCCTGCTTTATAAGAGCGGTCTTCAGGTGGCAGCGACATCGCGTTTGCGGCGGCGGCTCAAAATGAAAGCCCGTCGCTTCCTCTTGACCACGTGGCGATCAATCTTCGACCAAAAAGCCGCAAAATAGTCGCCGGCGGAAACCAGCGATAGCACCACCATGAACCAAATGGCGGTGTGAGCAATCACCTCAACCGGAAACACAAGGTTGTTGCGCAGGTACAAAATCGGCCAGTGGTGGTCGAGAATCGCCGCCACCACGGCGACGATTTGCACCACCATCTTGAATTTTCCAAGGTCGCTGGCTTCAATGGTGAAGCCCTCCGAGGCGGCAATCGAGCGCAATCCACTGACCAGGAACTCGCGCCCAATGATCACCACCGCCATCCAGGCAGGAACCACGCGCGGGTTGAACTGCACCAAAGTGACAAATGCCGCGGCCACCAGCAGCTTATCGGCGAGCGGATCGAGCAACATGCCCATGGTTGTAATCTGGCCCCGACGGCGGGCGAGGAAGCCGTCCATCATGTCGGTCAGCGAGGCCGCGATAAACATCGCCGAGGCCAGCAGTTCTCTTTCACCATTGCTGCCATTGAAGCGGCTGCTGGAGAGAAGCCAGATCAGTACTGGAACACTGAAGATCCGGGTCAACGTGATGTAGTTGGGCAGATTCACAGCACAAACTGCTGGTAAATTATCCTCCACCCCAGTGAGGGAAAGCAATTAAGCGGGGAAAGAACAAACCTGTCGGCGAGTGGGCCTGCGAAATGGGTTTTAGGGTTGGAACCAATACTCCCGATCAACGTACTTTAGTCCCAACGCTTAGGCGTAGATTCCCCGCACTTTGATGGTGGAAGCGACGCGATCAATCGCCAGCATATATGCCGCAATACGATTGTTGACGTTATGGGCTTCAGCGTACTGCACTACGTCATCGAACGAGGAGCGCATGATGTGATCAAGCTGCTCGTTAACCACCGATTCTTTCCAGAAGTAACCCTGGCGATCTTGTACCCACTCGAAATAGGAGGCGGTCACACCGCCGGCGTTGGCCAGAATGTCCGGGACGATAAATACTCTCTTATCGCCGAGGATGTCGTCGGCCGCGGCGGTTGTGGGTCCATTCGCCCCTTCGACCAGGATGCGAGCTTTAACCTTATCGGCATTGCGACTGGAGATCTGGTTCTCCGTAGCGGCGGGAATGAGGATGTCGCAGTCTGTGACCAACAGGGCGGCTGAATCATACGGCTCCGCGCCGGGAAATCCGTGGATGGTGCGGTTGCGTTTTTTGTATTCCACAAGCGCTTCAATGTCTATGCCGTTCGGGTTATAAAGTCCGCCGTCCCATTCGGCTATGCCGATGATTTTGTAGCCGCGCTCGTGCATCAGGCGCGCGGCATTGGAGCCCACATTACCGAATCCCTGAATGACCACTCGCGTTTGCTCGCGCACCATGTTGAGCTTCTTCAGGGCCTCGTCGCAGATCACCATCAGGCCGCGTCCGGTGGCTTGCAGGCGCCCTTGCGATCCGCCCATGCTCAGCGGCTTGCCGGTGACAACCGCGGTCACTGTCTGCCGCATGTGCATGGAGTAAGTGTCCATCATCCACGCCATTGTCTGTTCGTTGGTATTCATGTCAGGCGCGGGAACGTCCTTCTCGGGGCCGATGAATTCCACCAGCTCAGCGGTATAACGGCGGGTCATCCGCTCCAATTCTCCCATGGACATCTTTTGCGGGTCGCAAATAATCCCCCCTTTGGCCCCGCCAAAAGGAATATTGACTACGGCGCACTTCCAGGTCATCCAGCTAGCCAGAGCTCGGACCTCATCGAGGGTTACGTCAGGTGAATAGCGCACTCCGCCTTTGGCCGGACCGCGCGCGATGGAGTGTTGCACGCGAAACCCGGTAAAAACTTCCAGCCGCCCATTGTCCATACTTACCGGAATGTGGACGATGATCTCGCGGTTGGGATAGCGCAGGACCTTCCAGAGACCTTCGTCGAGGTTGAGCTTCATGGCGGCGAGATCAAAACGCGCCGCCTGCGCTTCCCAGGGATTAATTTCCTGTTCCAGGGCGAGAGTCTTCATCATGATCTCCCATTAGTGCAGCTATAACGCTGGGTAGAACTCCAGTGTAGTCCGTTCAGGCAAACGATGCAGTATACGAAGGTGCCGGAGGTAGAGGCAAGCTAGAGACGGTAACGAATAACGTTTGTGGATATACAAAGTAACCCGTGGCGATGGGGATACGACAGCGCACGGCCGGTCTTTCAAGCTGTAAGCGCTTCTCAACCTAAGCGCCCGACTCTGATCTCCATGCCTTCGGCCGCTGCTCGCACTCGCGGATAGTAGTTGCTGGCTTCGTTGACGATGCGGTCGATGCAGGCGTCGTCATGGTCGGGGTCGTGATGGAATAACACCAGCTCCTTGGCTCCGCTTTCCAACACGATGTTGACAGCCTCGCGCCAGTGACTATGGCCCCAACCGCGGCGCTGAGTTTCGTATTCGTCGGGAAGATATTGTGCGTCGTAAATCAGAATGTCAGCGCCTTCTGCCAGTTTGCGGACTTCTTTATCGAAGACAGGATGCCCAGGCTCATTGTCAGTGGCATAAACCAGAACACCATCCTTGCTCTCAAGACGAAATCCGAGGCTGCCCTGGGGATGATTGAGCCACTTGGTATGGATGGTGCAATGCGGCATTGACATGGGGCCGTCCGGGATATCGCGGAAGTCGCGCCTGGCAGCCATTTGACTCATGTCCACCGGAAAATATGGATCTTCCATCTGATCTTCGAGGAGCCGCTGCAAGCCGCGCCGGCGCTTCGAGGAGTAAAAAATAAATCGGTTGTCAGTTCCCTCATAAAGCGGACGGAAGAACGGAATACCCTGGATGTGGTCCCAATGAAAATGGGAGATGAATATGTGAGCGTTGACGCCCGCGCCGTTGGCGTTCAGGTGTTTGCCCAGATTACGGAAACCTGTTCCGCAATCAAAAACGTACAGATGGTCGTTCAGGCGCACCTCGACACAGGAGGTATTGCCCCCATAACGCATATTCTCGGTTTGGGGCGTGGGGGTAGAGCCCCGTACTCCCCAGAATCTAACTAGCATGCGCCTCCGCGCGGACGGGTGGTTAGGTTTGCTCATCTTCCTCTGTGTTCAAGGCTTCGTCAATTACCGAGAGTGCACGTGCCAAAGGGTGGCCGCTGAAATGGATGACTGTAAGTTGCTGAATATACGAGGGTTGATCGATGGTATCGTAAGCACAGAGACCCGCGGCACAGTTCCAAAGCGGAACCCACATATAATGGCCACCTCTTGCCCGCTATGGCATCTTTTACGGCTCGCGAGAATACTGCTTCCAATTCATGCTGCGTCCCAATTATCAGGAATTCCTTCGGCTGGCCCGGGACTCCACACTAGTACCCGTGGCCAAATCGGTGACAGCTGATTTACTGACGCCTGTGTCTGCGTTCTCGGCCATCGCAGCCGACGAGCCCGGCGTCTTTCTGCTGGAGTCGGTTGAAGGCGGAGAGAAGATTGGCCGCTACACCTTTCTGGGCGCGCGTCCCTACATGCAGGTGCAGGCCCGGGGTAATGAGATCACCATAGTTCGTGGCCGTAAGCGCGAGCGGCGCACCGGAAATATATTCGAGACGGTGCAGCAACTTTTGCGTCAGCATCGGCCGGCGACTATGCCAGAGCTGCCTCCCTTCACAGCAGGAGCGGTGGGTTACTTTTCTTACGACGTAGTGCGTCATCTGGAAAACATTGGGGAACATGCCAAGGACGATCTGCACATTCCCGATTGTGTGCTCATGTTCTTCGACCGCTTGTTGGCGTTCGACCACGTGCGCCACCAAATCCAGATCATAGCGGCGGCCGATGTCACCGCTGAAAGTCCGCGGCGTGCCTACGAGCGAGCGCTCCGTGATATCGCCATGCTTGAAAAAAAGCTGGCCGGTGGATTTCGCGCCGCCCAGAAGCGTCGTCCGTCAGCCGGCAACCTGCAGGTACGATCAAACACCAGCCGCGAGACTTTCCTGGGCAACGTCCGCCGTATGAAGGAATACATTTTTGCCGGCGACATATTTCAGGCAGTGCTATCGCAGCGCCTGGAGTTCCATCCGGGAGCGCCTCCCTTTGATCTTTATCGCGCATTGCGCATGGTGAATCCCTCGCCGTATATGTACTTCCTGCGATTCGCCGATCTCGACGCCAAATCCGGCGCCAGCAAAGAACCTTTGCATGTGCTCGGTTCCTCACCGGAGATGCTGGTGCGAGTGGGCGGCCGCAAGCTCGAGTATCGTCCCATTGCCGGCACCCACCCACGTGGCCGGGATGAAGCTGAAGACCAGCGACTGGAGCAACAAATGCGGACCGACGAAAAGGAACGTGCCGAACACGTCATGCTGGTAGACCTGGGCAGGAACGACGTCGGTCGGGTCAGTGAATACGGCTCGGTGCAGGTGCGGGATCTGATGTATGTGGAGCGTTACTCGCACGTCATGCATCTGGTCTCTGCGATTGAGGGCAGGCTCCGGCCAGAACTGGACGCTCTGGATGCCTTCGCCGCGTGCTTTCCCGCCGGCACCCTCACCGGCGCGCCTAAGGTGCGGGCCATGCAAATCATTGAGCAGCTGGAGCCCGTGCGTCGCGGAATATACGGCGGATCAGTGCTTTATGCTGACTTCGCCGGAAACCTCGATTCATGCATCGCTATCCGCACGATGTTATTGAAAGGCAAGCGCGCCTACTTGCAAGCCGGCGCGGGTATCGTCGCGGACTCCGACCCGCAAAGCGAGTTCGAGGAATCCTCCAACAAGGCGCAAGCGCTGCTAAAGGCGGTGGAATTGGCGAGAGCCGGCCTCTAACAGGCACACGCCTGAGTAGGTGTTTACGGCCGCAGTCCGATAACTGCCATTAATCTGCCGGTGCTTCCCTTTTCCGCTCGATAGGAGAACAAAAGGTCCGTTCGGCACGAGGTGCACAGCGGTGAACTTTGAATGTTCTTCGCTAATAAACCTGCGTCGAGTAGTTGTCGAGTATTGGCGGCGACCAGGTCGAGAAATATCTTGGGGATGTCCGGGCCGTGGCCTGGCGCCCGAGCATTCATGAATAGCAGAGGATATTTTTCGCGCACCGGATCAGAATCGCGCAACTCGCGAAACAGATCGTCAGCGTATGAAAACTGTGAATGAAATTTCTCCCGCAGTTCTTGCCCGACCTCATAACAACAGGCGTGAATTCCGGGGCCGATGGCTGCTTTCAGGTCACGCGGGGAAGTGCCGAAGTGACGCTGCATGTCGCCTACACCTTTTTTAACGATGCGGGCGAGGGTGCCACGCCAGCCGGCATGAAAAGCGCCTACCACTCGTCGCTTGGTGTCCACTAACAGGACTGGAAGACAATCGGCGGTCTGAATACCAAGAAGCAGACCTGTGGTATTGGTAACCAGTCCATCTCCGGTCAGGACGTCCGACGACGCATCTTCGACGACATGAATAATGTCTGAATGGATTTGACGCAGCGTGATGAGCTTGAACACCGGCGCTTCCACCCCAAGCTTGCGTAGAAAGGCCTCTCGATCATGCTCCACTGTCTTCGGCGAATCGCGCTCGGTGAAGCCCAGGTTGAGAGCTCCGCCGCCGTAATTGGTTGATGATCCGCCGGTACGGGTGCTAAACCCATGTACCAGCCAGGGCAGCTTTAGTATGTCCGATTGCAGGACCTGGAGTTTCGACTTTGGGGTTCTGGATTTTTTCGAGGGCCGCGTCTTTGCTGATGGCACGATTCCGATTCTAACCTGCTCGAGTATGTCTGATTGGTTCGCTGGGTCGAAGCCGGCCCAACTGAAATCTCATGTATATTTCTAACTCTATGTACGAGGACTTTCATGCGGTGGACCGTTGGACCGGGGAAGAACTGCATTGCATGTATCAGTCTCTGATCCTGGCGATCTCCACGCGCCACGCGGATGCCGTGGACATAAAATTTTTGGCCGGGGGCCGTTCGGCATGGATTGCTCTTCCGATGGCGGCGTGGGTGGAATACAAGAAGCGCACCGGCAAGCCAATCACCGATCCTTTGGCCGTGCAGGTTGCCGGCCACTATCTGAAAAGCGCAATCGAGTCCGGCGAGGACGGCGGGCGCGAGCTTTATTCCCTTACCGTCCAGGAAACCCTTCTTCACCTTGATGCGGTCATAAAAGAAGCGCGCACCGGCATCTCGGCCTGATGCAGCCAACCAAACTGCCATTCTTCAGCTCAGAGAATGAGAGTTCCGGCTTCGGATGCCACTCCGGAATGGGAATCCTTAACAATTGTCGGCTGCCGTAATCGGCATTACTGGTTGAGGTTACCCCCGAAGCGTAGACTTGGAACCTATTGGGGATTAGGGCACAATATGCCGTCTCCTGCATTGTAAGGAGCCGCACTTATGTCAACGGCCGCTCAACCCGATTTAGCTGAACTGCTGCGCCAGGAAAAGGTGCACCGCAACGATTCAGCCGCCATCCTGGTGGAACATTCCATTGCGCGACACGAAGCACGTCTGGCGAGCAACGGCTCTCTGGTGGGGTATACCGGCCGTACCGGTCGTTCCCCCAAAGACAAATTCATTGTCAAAGACGCGCTTACTGCGGAAAACGTGCATTGGGGCGCCGTCAATCAGCCATTTGAGCCCTCCAGATTCGATGCCCTCTATGACCGGGTGGTGGAATATCTCCGCGGGCGCGAGCTCTTCGTCCAAGACCTGTACGCTGGCGCCGACCCCGAGTACCGCCTCCCGGTGCGGGTCGTGACTGAGCTCGCCTGGCACAGTTTGTTTGCCCGCCAGTTGTTTATTCGCCCCAGTAGTGGCGACCTGCAGAATCATCAACCCGAGTTCACGGTGATTGGTGCTCCCGACTTCAACGCCGATCCATTACGGGATGGCACCAATTCGGGAGCGTTCATCCTTTTGAACTTCGCCCGCAAGATTGTGCTGATCGGGGGCACGGCTTACGCTGGCGAAATCAAGAAGTCTGTTTTCAGTGTGATGAACTTCATCCTGCCGCCACGTGACGTTTTTCCCATGCATTGCTCTGCCAACATCGGCAAGGATGGAACTACAGCTCTTTTCTTCGGCCTTTCGGGAACGGGTAAAACCACCCTCTCAGCCGATCCCGATCGCCGGCTCATCGGTGACGACGAGCACGGCTGGAGTCAGAATGGGGTGTTCAATTTCGAAGGCGGCTGCTATGCCAAGTGCATTCGGCTCTCACAGCAGCGGGAGCCACAGATCTGGAATGCACTGCGTTTTGGCGCTGTCTTGGAGAATGTTGTGCTCCAGCCGGAGACGCACGTTCCCAATTACGACGACGAAAGCATTACGGAGAACACGCGAGCGGCTTACCCGGTGGAGTTCATTGATAACGCGCAGATTCCTGGCATTGGCACTCATCCCAAACATATCGTCTTTTTAACCGCTGACGCGTTTGGTGTGCTCCCCCCCATCTCGCGGCTCAACCCTGAACAGGCTATGTATCACTTCCTTTCCGGATACACCGCCAAAGTGGCAGGTACTGAAGCGGGCATGGGAAACGAGCCGCAAGCTACGTTTTCTACCTGCTTCGCCTCACCTTTTATTCCCCTTCGGCCGAAGGTCTACGCCGAGATGCTTGGGCGCCGCATGCGTGAGCACAGCGCTCAATGCTGGCTGGTGAATACCGGGTGGCAAGGCGGGAAATATGGCGTTGGCAAGCGCATGGACCTAAGTTACACCCGCGCCATGGTGCGAGCTGCAGTTGAGGGCCTGCTCACGAACGCTGAATTCGAAACCGAACCCGCATTTGGATTGAGCCTTCCGAAGGCCGTCCCCGCTGTGCCTCGCGAGCTGCTAAATCCCCGCAACGCGTGGCCTGACAAAACCGCGTATGACCGCGCCGCAGCCGAATTGGCTGATCGCTTTGTAAAGAACTTTGAGAGGTTCGAAGTCTCTGATGAGATACGGGCGGCGGGACCAAGACCATCTCGTAAATAGAACCGAACGCGTATCACTGCTGATGGAACCTGCATGCACAAATTTCTGGTGTCATTTTTTATCCTGGCAACCGCGCTTGTGCAGGCGTCGCCAGTGAAGACCGCTTTAGCACCCGACGCCGACAGCCCGTACACCAGCCAGCTCCATATCGCTTCGACATTTGCCATGCAAGACTTCGTCCTCGATGGCAACCTGGAAAAAGATGTCTGGAGGCGAACGCAGCATGTTCGTTTCGACACCGACTGGACGGGCAAGCGCAATTTTCCAGAACTGGCTACGGAAGTTGCCAGTCTGTGGACGGAAAAGTTCGTTTACTTTGCCTTCCGCTGTAAGTATTCGACCTTGAATGTTTATGAAGGCGAAGACTCTAGAAAAGAGCGTTGGGGACTGTGGGAGCGCGATGTGGTGGAGGTGTTCCTAAACCCGGAGCCCGCGCGAGTGAAGCACTATTATGAGTTCGAGGTTGCGCCCAATAATCAATGGGTGGACCTGGAAATCAATCTCGACAAGCATCCCTTCAACGCGGCTGCCTGGGATTCAGGTTTCGAGCACGTGACTCGCATTGATGCCCAGCGGAACATTTGGATATGTGAGATGCGCATCCCCCTGAGCGCACTCAAGGCCAGATTGAAAACGGGCGAGGTGTGGCGGATTAACTTCTTCCGCGCTGATGGCCAGGGTGATGACGCTTCACGCAAATTCCTCTGTTGGAGTTCTGTGCCCGCTTCTAAAGCCAACTTCCATACTCCCACGCGATTCGGCACCATTCGCTTCGTTAGGTAGAACCGGTGACTGAATAACTGAGTCGCGCAGCCTTCCGCGCGCACCGACTCTGGTAATCCCTGCCTGACCTTCAAACACACCCAAACCCACCAGTCGGTAAGCATGCATCTAAGCATCACCATGGCAACACAAGAAAGCACCGTCGTGAGTTCTTCCCGCCGCACCGCTCAAGAGATATTGGAAGATGTTGCCCAGAGTGGGCAAAGCGAATTACACCGTTCGTCGCGAGCTTTGGGGTTTTCCGGCTTAGCTGGTGGCCTGCTCGGGCCGCGAGCAAACAACGAGCTGAAGAAAGACCGTCCCGCGCCGCCGATACCACCCGACCAGGAACCCCGTTCGCCGGTAGAGGAACCTCCCGATGGGCCGCAGCCTGAGCCGCCTGCGCCGGTCCGTGAGCCGGACCCGACCCTGCCAACCCGGTTGTGAGGTTCGCGAAATCACCTGTTAGCCGACGGCGGGTCGAGAATCTCTCTCCCTTATAATCGAGGTTTTAGCTAGTCAGCTCCGCGACCGCATGCCTCAATCCATCGCGATCCCAAATCAACAGACCTTATCTCAAGGCGCCACGAGCTGCTCTCATACGCGCAAGAATTTCCACATTCTTATGATTGTCCTTCTCTGGGCAGTCATTTATATTCCGGGGCTTTTCACGCCCCCCTTGCTCGACGACGCGGATTCAGTCCACGCCGAAGCTGCACGTGAAATGCTGGTCCGCCATGACTGGGTGACGCTCTACGCCAATGGAATTCGTTATTTGGAGAAAGCCCCTTTTATGTACTGGGGCATTGCCGCTAGTTTCAAGCTGTTCGGCGTAAGCGAATGGAGCGCACGTCTGCCCCTGGCGCTCGGCGTTTTGGCGCTGCTGCTCGCCACCTACGGTCTGGGAAAACGCGCCTATGGCGAAGTGGGCGGATTCTACTCTGCATTGGTGCTCGCCACCTGCCTGGGAATTTACCTCTTCACCCGTTTTCAGATCCCCGACGTCTTGGTTGCCCTCTGGTTGGCGCTCGGTTTTTATTTTTTCCTGCGCACGCTCAAAGAGCAGCCGCCATCGCGGTTGGCGTGTTGGGGATTAGCTGGGACTGTCGCCCTCAATGTGCTCACCAAAGGGTTGATCGGGCTCGTCTTCCCGGGTGCAATCATATTCACCTTCCTGCTGCTCACCGGGAATCTGCGCCACTTGCTGCGGATGCGCTTGCTCTCCAGTGCCGCGGTGTTTTTGGCGATTGCCGCGCCCTGGCACATCCTGGCGGCGCTTCGCAATCCCACCCAGGGCAGCGTGCGCGGGTTTCTTTGGTTTTATTTCGTAAACGAACACTTCCTGCGTTATCTGAACAAGCGAGTGCCCCGCGACTACGATACCGTGCCGTTGCTTGTCTTCTGGGGACTACTCTTGCTGTGGCTGGCGCCGTGGAGTGCATTTCTGCCGCAAGCCATACGTAGCATTCCATTGCGGCTGCGCAGCCTGCGTTCAGGGCTGAACCACGAGCAACGCGCCAATTTGTTGTTTGCCATCTGGGCGTTGGTGATTGTCTTCTTCTTCAGTTTCTCTACTCGCCAGGAGTACTACACGCTCCCTGGGGTGCCCGCACTGGCACTGCTGATTGGAGGCTGGCTGGCACGAGAATCAGTGGCGGCTCCGGAATCACCGGATCGGCGGGCGGGGAGAATCTCGTCCGGAATCTTGTTCGCAATCGGCGTTCTCGGTTGCGCAGTCGGATTGCTGCTGTTGTCATGGTCGCGCGCCGTTCCGCCCGGCAGTGACCTCGCGGAACTGCTCAGGAAGAATCCGCAGGATTACGCTCTCTCCTTCGGACACATCTTTGATTTAACTCCGCAGGCGCTCGGAGTGTTTCGCGATCCTCTACTGGGAGTCAGCCTGGCGCTGCTGCTCGGCACGGGATTGAACTGGCTGTTCCGCCGGCGCGGCGCGCCGGCGAACGGCAATCTGGCGCTGGCAGCCATGATGGTGGCCCTGCTCTCCTGCGTGCATGCGGCTTTGGTTACCTTCTCGCCGATTCTCTCCTCCAAGCAGCTTGCGGTGGCGATTCAGAAAGAATACCGGCCGGGAGACGTGATTGTGATCGCCGGCGAATACGAACAGGGTTCTACGTTGAACTTCTACACCGGAGTCCCGGTGCGCATCCTGCACGCGCGCAGCGCGAATCTTTGGTATGGATCATTCTTCCCTGACGCGCCGCAGGTCTTCGAGACCCAGGATTCATTCGAACGCCTGTGGAAGGGCGCATCGCGCGTGTTTCTCTGGAGCGACCAGGAGCAACCTCCCCAGCTATCCGGTCTGACTTCCTACGAATTGGCCCACGGCGGGGGGAAATACATCTACACGAATCAGGCTGTGGCGCACTAGGCGGCGGGATACAACCGCTTGTCACGAAGTAAGAATTTGCGGCCGCGCCAAGTGATGGTGTGGCCGACGAAGCTCCCCAGCCAGATAATTGCTGCCACCAGTTCTCGCATCGGAACTAGCCAAAGATCGCGCCAGACTTGCCGGTCGTGCAACACCCCGTGACCGACAACCGTCGCCATCAGCAATCGGGTGATTAGCACCGTGCCCAACAAAGCCCATGCCCAGGGCGCTCCTCGTGAAAAAATCACGGCGAGAATGGCCCAGGGCAGTCCGAATGTGAATGCCAACCCCAGATAGCCATAGCGCCGGGAATCCCGAGTGCTCCTTCCCCAACGCAATTGATGATTAAAGAACTCGCCCAGCGAGTAATCCGGAACTGACGTGTCAACGATTACGTCGGCAAGCGCAACCTCAAAGCTAGTCTGCGAAATCCGATAACCGAGTTCGAAATCGTCGGCCAGATAATCCAACAGCGGATCAAAGCCTCCGATTGCCTGCAGGGCTTCCCGACGCATCGCCAGAGTAGAGCCCAGAGCAAAGTGCATGCCATGCTCAATCTTTCTGGCGGTCAGCACTCCCGGCATAAATTCCGTGCTGATGCCGATCGCCTCCAGCCGTGAGCCGATGGACGTTCCGGCATGGCCCCGGTACAAGCAAGTAACGAGGCCGGCCTCCGGACTTTGAAATGGCTGCATGATTTGCCGGAGGTAATCGCTCGGGACGTGAATATCGCTATCGTTCACCAGCACATATTCGTACTTGGCCAGCGGCAGCATCTGAATCAGATTGCTGACCTTGGTGTTGGGGCCGAGGTCGCGAGAACAGTGGACTAACTGGATCGAGCGTTGGGGAAATTCCAATTTCAGCCGCTCAACCAGTGGAATCACCGGATCATCGGGCTCGCTGACGCCGAAAATGAGCTCGTATTCTGGATAATCCAGCAAGCAATGGCTACGGAAGCTCTCGTACATGTGCGGATCAGTGCCGCGCAGCGGCTTGAGTATCGAAACCGGCGGGGTAAATGCGTCACCACGGGCGCCTCTTGCCGCACGGCGTTCTCGTATGTATTGCCGCGCACTCCAGATGGACAACGCATAGAAGCCGATTCCACAGACCGCCATCACTGCGCAAAAGATCTGGAGAGCTAGCTGGATTTGCATTGCCCAACGATGCGGACTGTTTCTGTGGAGTGCACCAGGAATTTACGTCACGAGTGTAGCAGAGGCTACAGAAGGAGCAGAGGCCTCAACCAGCCCGCCAGATCATCTAATTAGCAGGTTATAATCAATAAGTTGGCAGCCGGACCGGACGGTCGCTCCTGGGGGCTCTCACGAGCCACCGGGGGAGGAAAGTCCGAACTCCGCAGAGCAGTGTGCCGGATAACATCCGGGAGGCCGGGTTCAAGCCCAGCCGACGGCCAGTGCCACAGAAAATATACCGCCCCGTTTCGGCGGGGTAAGGGTGAAAAGGTGCGGTAAGAGCGCACCGCTGCCGCAGCAATGCGGCGGGCATGGCAAACCCCACACGGAGCAAGACCAAATAGGGGAGAAGATCCGCTGGCTTCGGCCGGCGGGAGCGTGCTGGCTCGGCGCGCAAGACTCCCGGGTAGGTCGCTAGAGCCGCGCAGTGATGCGCGGCCCAGAGGAATGATCGTCCTGCAGGCTTCGGCCGGCAGACAGAATTCGGCTTACAGGTCCGGCTGCTGATAACATGAAGTAATCAACCAGCTACCAAACTCTGCAACGAAAGCCACTCCCCATTTGCCCGGTTTGAATCAGGAGGAGCGCGTTGGCATTTTTTCGTAGAAAACCAGCTCCTCCGGACAACACCTCCGCCCCCGTCCCGCAACCACAGCCACGCTCTTACCGACGGAGGGAACCTCTGGTGGTTCTCGGTCTCCTGCTCATGCTCGGCGCTCTTGGAACAGTGGATTATTTCGCCACCCGGGCATACCACGCGCGGGAGGACGCCTACGGAAGACAATTCTTTGCCAAAGGCGACGCGGAACTACAGCGTGGACGGCCGGAACCGGCCATCGCAGCCCTTCGAGTTGCGCTCATGTATTCACGAGGGAACCCGCGCTACCGCCTGCGCCTGGCTCAGGCCCTAACCGCCGCCAACCATCCCAATGAGGCGCGGGCCTACCTGGAGGGTCTTTTTGAGGAAGAGCCCGGCAACGGGGTTGTCAACTTGCAATTGGCTCGCCTCGCTGCTCAGCACGGCGACGTTCCAGATGCAATTCGATTTTTTCATGCCGCGATTTACGGATTCTGGCCGGACGAGCCAGGCATAAATCGCCGCCAGGCGAGGCTCGATCTCATTGACTTTCTACTCCGCAATAAAATGAATACGCAGGCCCAATCCGAACTGGTGGCGCTCGCAGCCGACCTGCCTAACGACGTGCCCCTGCGCCTCCGTGTTGCTGGCTTGTTCACGAGGGTTCCGGACTACCGCAGCGCGCTGGGGCTGTATCGTTCCGTCCTGCAGCTGGCGCCGGGAAATCAGAACGGAGCAGCCGGAGCAGGAGAAGCCGCTTTCCAACTCGCGCAATACGGTCTCGCTGGCCACTATTTGCGTGACGCAGTGGTGGAAGATCCGAAGGATTCCCGCTCTGACCAGTTGCTCTCAACCGTAAATCTGATGAGCGTTGTGAACCCCTCCCGCCGGGGATTGACCCTCCGCGAACGAGCCACCAGGAGCGTGTCGGCCTTTACGCAGGCTGGCGATCGCCTCAAACAGTGTGCCGAGTCGAAAGGTCAGAGTTTGAGCAATCTGGACTCGACGTCCGATTTGGAAGCGCTGTACATGCAATGGAAACAGATGAGTCCCGGCATAACTTCGGCGAGGCTTCGGCGCCAGCCGGAGTTCATTGATGCCGCCATGGATCTAGTGTTTCAAATTGAAGACCAGACCAGCAGACTTTGTGGCACGCCCACCGGAACTGATCTTGCCCTTCTCCTGCTCTCCCGCCGCCGGGAAGACCCTGAACGTTGAGCGATTCCTTACAATAGAGAACGATGACGATGAGTGCTACCGAAGTGAGCCCAGTGCTAGATGTTGCTGGCGATGTACAGCGGCGTCGCTTGCTCTACCGTTTGGGATTGTCGGAAGACCATTTCTTCCTGGTTCTCGCCATCTTCATTGGAGTCCTCTCTGGTCTGGCCGTAGTGTGCTTTCGGGTTTGCATTGAGTGGCTTCGCTTCGTGCTGCTGGGCCCTACTTTAGAACCCCACAATACTCGCTTGTTACTGGCCCCCGGCATCGCCGGGCTTGTAGTTGCGGTGTTGGTGATGAGGATTTTTCCTCGAGTCAGGGGCAGTGGCGTCAACCAGACCAAAGCCGCGCTCTACATCTATGACGGCTATATTCCTCTTCGCACGGCGGTGGGGAAGTTCATCACCTCTGCACTGGCGATCGGGGCGGGGCACTCTCTCGGACCCGAAGATCCGTCGCTGCAGATCGGTGCATCACTGGCGTCAGCACTCGGACGCTGGTTGCATCTCTCACGAGAGAAGTTGCGCTTGATTGCCCCGGTTGGAGCTGCGGCAGGTTTGGCGGCTGCTTTTAATGCCCCAATCTCCGCCGTCCTGTTTGTAATCGAGGAGGTCATTGGACGTTGGAGCGCGGGCATACTAGGTTCGGTAGTTCTCTCAGCAGTCTCTAGCGTCGTCATTGCACGCTGGTTCCTCGGGTCGGAGCCTTTGTTTCACATCCCGCCGGTCACCTCAGTACGCCCTGGTGAGTTGGCCGCATACGTGGTTTTGGGGCTGGTCGGTGGAGTTGCTTCTGTCGTATTCGCGAAAGGTGTCGCGGCCGCGCGCGCTCGCCTGAAGGCCGCACCGCAATGGACGCAGTATTTTCAGCCTGCGGTTGCGGGTCTGCTGATTGGACTCATCGGCTATCTCGGTGTGCCGCATGTCATGGGCGCGGGATACGTCTTCATTGACCAGGCGATGCACGATCAATTTACGTGGGAGTTCCTGGGGATTTTGGCAGGACTGAAGATCCTGGCGACTACGCTTTCATTTACCAGCGGCACGCCGGGAGGGATGTTTGCTCCGACCTTGTTCATCGGCGCAATGCTGGGTGGAGCAGTGGGAGGTTTTGAACGCCACTTTTTCCCCCACATGGCCGGCTCCGTAGGAACATATGCTTTGGTGGGCATGGGCGTATTGTTCGCCGGTTTTCTGCGGGCCCCCATGACATCCGTCTTCATGGTGCTGGAAGTCAGCGGGAATTACTCAATCATAATTCCGGTGATGGTAGCGAACACCATCGCGTATCTCATCTCCCGCAGCCTGCAACCCACTCCAATTTTTGACCTGCTCTCAAGACAGGACGGCGTCGAGTTGCCGTCGCTCGAGCAGCAGCGTGAACAACCCATCCTGCGCGTGGAGGACGCAATGCGGACCCCGGCCGTCGCCGTCGTAGAAGCAGACGAGCTGTTGGAACCTGCTCTGAAGCGAGTGCAACGTCTTCCAGGAGACACCGTCTTTGTTCGACTGTCACCGATAGGATGGAACCGGGTTGAAAGGAGCTCGCTGCAGGCCCTGGTGGCAGCAGGACACGGCGACCTTACCGTGGGAGCGGCTCTGAGCAGTCCTGCGCTACCTTATTTGCATCCCGACCAGCCTCTCGATACTGCGCTGCTTTACTTACATGATCTGGCTGAGATTCCGGTGGTTCACCGCGCCGATTTTCGAAAGCTCGAGGGCATAATTTCTCTAGAGGATGTGATTAGGCGCTACGGCTTACAAGGCAGGAATCGAGAATAAAAAAGGCCACTGGATCCTGTTAGGCTATTTCGCCAAAACGCCGGCGCCAATAATGGTTGGGTTTGAAAGCGTGCGTCTGGTATGGCTTGCTCGAGGCCGCACAGCGCTGCTCAATCTGGCATCCGTGGCGACAGAAGACGGACCCTGGCTTTGAGCAACGACATCTCCGGTCTGAAAGTTCAAGGCTCGTGAGATGAAGATATGTTCGCCGAAGAGACGTATTTGAGCCACGGCACGCGAGGTGGTCTGCAGCCACATTCCGTCCACGCTCCCGAATGCAAGGCTAACGTGAAGTTTTTTGATCCACCATGATGGACTCTTGCTTAGGTCGCCCTCAACCTTGAGCGGAAGATAGGTTCTTTCGTCCACCCACACCCGGCCCTCCACCAGATCTTCGCTCTTGTGTTTTGGCTCCACAGCCAGCACATGGCAGGCGCGACCGTCCACCCACTCACGTCCCACATATTGGAAGTCGTAAGTCGCGGATGTAAGCCCGTAGTTTTGGCTTCCATGGGCCAATTTGGCCTCATGATCCAGGATCTGGCGGACGATCTTGGCCCCGCGCGAGTTCCCCTGGACTTCCTCGATGGAATAAGTTTTGGTATCTGGAGGGACAAAATTGATCCGCGCCATCACCTCGGAGTCCGGCTTGTCGTTGCCCTGGGCAAAGAAGCGGTAGTCGCGGGTGACGCTATAAGCGCGCAGGTGCTCACGGCTGGCCAGCTGCGCTTGCTCCAGATGGGTGACAATTCCTGGCACATCGGCTTTAACTGACTGATCTTTAATGTCTTTGCTTGCGGGCGCGCGACCATCCATGGGGAGATTGCCGGCTGACGGGGACGCAACCTTCTGACCGTAGCCAGATACCACGGCGATCGCCAGAATCAAGGACCCGAGAGTGAGTAACTCGCGATGCATAAGACCCGATGGCGCGGGTAGGTACTTTCATGTGATTAGAAGCAATTGTCCTGCCAGGAGTGGGCTTCAGCTAGGGCCCGAAAACAGGTAAATTTCCGCCTGGGAAAAGCGAACCACCGGCTCAGGAACCCTGTTTAAGGTTTCCAGCAGTGGCGGGGACGGGTATTTTCTCTCCCCCGGTGCGTATTTTTTCGCCGCCCGCCACTTCCTTGTACACGGCCAACATGCGGTTTGCCGTGGCCTCCCAAGAGAAGCGGCTCGCCTGATCGTATCCCCGTTGTTTTAGCTTTTCACGCAAACCCTGATCGAGCAGCACACGGTGCAGTCCGTGCATAATTTCAAAAACATTCTCTGGATTCACCAGGACTGCCGCCCCGGCCACGACTTCCGGCAGTGAGGTGGTGTTGGATGTGACTACGGGCGTGCCATGCGACATGGCCTCCAGCGGCGGCAGGCCGAAGCCCTCATACAGCGATGGAAAAACAAAAAGTTTCGCTGAGTCGTAGAAAATGCGCAGCACCTCGATGGGCACAAAACCAAGAAAGCGCACGTCATTTTGCACAGCGCTTCGAATCACGGTGCGGCGCAGTTCCGGCTGACGTGAGAGTTCATCCCCGATAATGATCAGCTTCAGGTCCGGGAATTTGTCTTGCTTCTCCAATTCTGCCTTCAGCGCGGAGAACGCCTCGATGATTCGCCCAACATTTTTGTGTGGGCTGATCCTGCCAGCATAAAGCAGGAACGGATAATTGACCTGATAACGCTCTGCAATGAATTGCCGGTCAGCCTCAGTCGCGTGGCCCTGCCGGAAACGCTCGTCAATAGCGTTGTAAACCACTTCTATTTTGCTGCCGGGGACGTGAAATAGAGCTTCGACCTCCCGCTTGGTGAAGTTTGAGACCGCAAATATGCGCTCGGCGCCGTTCAGCACCCTGCGCGTGAGATGGAAATGCGCTGCTCGCCGTAAACCAGAGTGGTTGCGCGCTCGATACATGTGCTCCAGCACGTCGTGCACCGTAATGACATAAGGACACAAGATGGATTGCGGTACCCAGGAGAGGTGGGGAATGTGGACCAGGTCGCAACCCAGCCGCCGCACAATGGCGCGGAACTGGGAGTAGCCACGGAACGAGACCTCGGGCGCGGTCAGCGTGACGCTTTTAAAATTTGGGGGGAGTGGCCCAATTTCGCGCACCCGCTCCGGTGCGCCGATCATGATGTAGTGATTTTCCTGGTCCAGCCGTCCCAAGGCCCGGATTATGTTGCGGATATAGGTACCGACCCCGAAGTCGGCGATCCGGCGGATATCAATGGCCACCTTCACGGGGATGAGTATAGCGTCAAATCCAGCAGCTATTTTGATCTATCAGACTGGTCTGTCAGACCCTGCTCTCAGCCTGGGCTCTGGCCCGCCGCTCTGGATATAAGGGATATTGTTCCGCCAGCTCCAGCACTTGCCGGCGAAGGCGCTTCAGCACGTCAGCTTCATTGCGATGATGTAGCGCCTCTGAAATCCAGCGTCCGATCTGCCGCATATCACCTTCACGCATCCCGCGAGTAGTCAATGCGGGCGTGCCCAGGCGGATGCCGCTTGGCTTAAGCGGAGGATTAACGTCAAAAGGAATGGCGTTCTTATTCACAGTAATGCCGGCCTCGCCCAGCGCCTTTTCTGCCTCGCTACCCAGCATACCTTGAGAGAAAACATCCACCAGCATCAGGTGAGTGTCGGTACCCCCGGAGATCACCCGGAACCCTTCGGCAGCTAAGGTCTCGGCGAGCACCCTGGCGTTCGCGACGATCTGGCGGGCGTACTCGCGGAACTCGGGTTGTAGCGCCTCGTGGAAACACACTGCCTTGGCTGCGATAATGTGGACCAAAGGTCCACCCTGATCGCCAGGGAAGACGGTCTTATCAATCGCGGTGGCGTGTTCGGCCTTCGACAGAATCATTCCTGCGCGTGGCCCGCGCAGTGTCTTGTGAGTAGTGGTGGTCACGATCTGTGCATGGGGAATCGGTGAAGGATGTACTCCTCCAGCCACCAGCCCGGCAAAGTGCGCCATGTCCACCAGGTAGAGGGCGCCGACTTTGTCCGCAATCTGCCGCATGCGCTTGAAATCGATGATGCGCGCGTATGCGCTGCCGCCGCCGATGATTAGCTTGGGATGTTCGCGTTCAGCCAGCTTTTCCAGATCGTCGTAATCAATAGTCTCGGTCTCGCGAGTTACGCCATAGGGCACCACCTTGTAGGTCTTGCCGGAAAAATTCAGGTGGTGGCCGTGCGTGAGATGGCCGCCATGAGCGAGATTCAGGCCCAGAATGGTGTCGCCCGGCTGCAGCACCGCCGAGTATGCTTCCATGTTGGCCGATGAGCCGGAGTGCGGTTGCACGTTGGCGTGTTCTGCGCCAAACAGTTGCTTGGCCCGATCGCGCGCCAGGTTCTCAACCACATCAGCAAACTCGCACCCTCCGTAGTAGCGCTTACCGGGATAGCCTTCCGCGTATTTGTTGGTGAACACCGAGCCCATCGCTTCGAGCACAGCTTCACTGACGAAATTCTCCGAAGCGATCAGCTCAAGGCCTTCGTGTTGGCGTCGGACTTCGTTATCAATGGCCGCAGCAACCTGCGGATCAACATCGGCGAGCGGGCGGTACATCGGGTCAGAATTCATAAGTTAGTTGAGTGTTGGGCTTCAACAAAATAGCGCGAGCGCTCTCACCTGCCAAGAGTCCCAATGGAGGCATTCTACGCCGATAAGCCGGAGTTTTAGAATGGAGCGCCGCCTTGTGAGAAAATCCACCTACACGATGAGCAGGCATCCCAGCGAGACCGAAAGGCTGACGAAGATCGTTGCGGCCTTTCCCAAGCTCACCATTACGGTGCTCGGGGATCTTGTAGCCGACGAGTTTGTATTCGGGGAGATTTCGCGGGTGTCGCGAGAGGCGCCGGTGCTGATCCTCAAGCATCGCGGTCGCACTGTTCTGCCGGGTGGTGGCGCCAACGCCGTGTACAACCTGGCCGACCTGGGTGTGAACGTGTTGCCCGTCGGCGTTGTGGGGGAAGACGAGCCTGGCCGGCAGCTGCTCAAACGCTTTCGGCAAAAACATATTCCCACCAGCGGCATCCTCAAAGACAAGAATTACACCACCGTGACCAAGACCCGCATACTAGCGGGCATCAGTCATTGGGGACGGCAACAGGTTGTGCGGGTAGATCGTGAGCCCGAGTCACCTCCTAATTCGCATGTGAGCAGGGAATTGATCGAGGCTGCGCGGAAATACGCCAGGGCGTCCGATGCCCTGCTGGTTTCGGATTATGGATATGGAGCAGCAACTCCGGCAATTTTCAGCGCGGTACGCGCAAATGGCAGCTTGAACAAGATTCCGGTCACTTTGGATTCACGCGCTCGGATGCTTGAATACGCAGGCGTCACAGCCGCAACCCCCAACGAACCCGAAGTTGAGCAAGCCCTGGGCGCTAGCATCGGCAATGAGTGGACCAAGCTCCTCTCAGCCGGTGAGCAAGTCATGAAAAGTATGAAGCTGGAATCGCTAGTGATTACTCGCGGACACGATGGCATGGTAGCGTTCGATCGGCGGCGAAGTCCGGTGGACATTCCAATCTTCGGCAGCGACGAAGTTGCAGATGTAACGGGTGCGGGCGATACCGTCATTGCCACCTTCACAGCAGCGCTCGCGGCAGGCGCGGATACCGAGGCAGCCGCTCAGCTGGCAAATTATGCCGGTGGCATTGTGGTGATGAAGCGGGGCACGGCAACCGTTTCTCAAAAGGAGCTGCTGGAGGCGCTGGAGAAAGCGCCTCCTGCTACCAGAGTGCATTAATGGCCGATTCGCGGACAAAAAAAGTTCTCAGCCGCACCGAATTGCAGCAGCGAGCTGACGATTGGCGGCGCAGCGGCGAGAAGATCACGCTGGCTAACGGTTGTTTTGACCTATTGCACGTGGGACATGTGCGCTACCTTCGCGCAGCCAAAGCACTAGGCGGAAAGCTCGTAGTCGGTATTAATTCTGACGAGAGCGCGCGCGGGCTTAAAGGCGAAGGGCGTCCCCTGATGCCCGCCGATGAACGCGCCGAAATCCTGGCAGCCTTGGCTGATGTTGATGCGGTGATCATCTTTCCCGAATCTGACGTACGTGCTTTGGTACGGGAGATCCACCCGGACATCCACGCCAAAGGCACGGATTACACCGCGGATAGTGTCCCGGAACGCGACACTGTGATGGAGTACGGCGGCCGGGTAGAGATTGTGGGAGATTCGAAGCTTCACTCCAGCAGCGGTTTGATCTCAGGAACCATGGCGCGGAGAAAGATTCAGCAGAAGAACATGAGCCAGCAGAGTCGTGCCCGAGCAAGCGCGGCTTCGATCAAGGAGTCCAGCACCAAGAATTCCGGCCGGTCTTAAGATGCCGACAGAGCTTTCGTCACTTGTCGTAGCGCCTCGGGAGGAGAATTCTCCTGTCGCGCCCACCAACGCTGCAACCTCACCCGCCTCCGTGAACCGAATTCTCGTTGTCCGGCTGAGTTCCATGGGCGACGTTATCCATACTATGCCTGCCGTCGCTTTGCTACGCGAAAGCTTTCCCGAAGCAACCCTCGGCTGGATCATCGAGGAGCGTTGGGCCGAATTGCTGTGTATGCCTGGTGGCGACCGCTTCGGCCGCCCCAACCTCGCAAAGCCGCTGGTGGATGCGGTGCATGTAGTGGACACCATGGCCTGGCGGTCAGCACCATTTTCAAGTGCCACCTGGAAGGGAATGTTGGCGAGTTGGCGCGAACTGCATGATGCCAGATACGATGTCGCCATTGATTTTCAAGGAGCTGCCAAAACCGCCCTGCTTGCGCGCTGCACCGGAGCGGCGCGGTATGTCGGCTTTGAAGAACCACGGGAGCACGCTGCTGGAGTTTTCTACACTCAAACTGCCGCGGGTCGCGGAAATCACGTGATTGAGCAGAGTGTCTCGCTGGCCGCGAGCTTTGCAGGTGTGGCGGCGCGTTTGCCGGAAGTCGAATTCCCCATTGATGATGCTGTGGAAGAGAAGTGCGAACGGGAGCTACGGGATCGTGGTGTGCGAAATTTTGCCATCCTGAACCCGGGCGCGGGATGGGGCGCGAAGCAGTGGCCAGCCGAGCGATATGGCGAAGTCGCCCAGGGGCTCGCAATTTCCGGCGTACCTTCAATAGTAAACTTTGGACCCGGCGAAGAAGAATTGGCCAAGCAGGTCGAGGCTGCGAGTGGGGGAGCCGCGCGGGCAATGCCGTGCTCGGTGGGTGAATTGATCGCTCTCACTCGACGCGCGCGACTGTTTATCGGCGGAGATACCGGCCCCATGCACCTGGCGGCCGCTTTACACGTTCCTGTAGTTGGGATTTTTGGCCCCACCAACCCGGTACGCAACGGACCGTTCGGTACTCGAAGCATCGTGCTGCGCAACCCGGCGAGCGAAACCACTCACGCACGCCGCCGGCAAACCGATCCCGGGCTGCTCGCCATTACCTCTGCGGAAGTGCTGCGGGCCGCAAAGGAATTGTTGGGGATTCGGCTTGCCTAGTTGGAGCGTCATTGCACGCCGCATTCGCGTGCCGCTAGGCTTCGGTTTCGCGACCGTTTACCTCTGGCTGGCGCACCCAACCTGGAAGTCAATCATCGCCGGGGCGCTGGTTTGCATTCCCGGACTGTTACTGCGGGGCTTCGCCTCCGGTCACGTTCGCAAAAATACTGAGTTGACCACGAGCGGTCCCTACGCCTATTCCCGCAATCCCTTGTATCTGGGCTCACTGATGTTGGCAGCTGGCTTTGCGATTGCCGGGCGTAGCTGGTGGATCGGCGCTGGGATGATCGTGATATTTGTGGCTGTGTACTTACCCGTGATTCATGCCGAAGAAAGATTCCTTCAGCAGCAGTTCCCGCAATTCGAAGAATACGCCCGTCGTGTGCCGCGATTTGTTCCCCGCCTGCGCACGCCAGGTTCGCCCACGGGTACCCTGGGCAGCAACTTTTCCACCGACTTATACTGGCAGCACCGTGAGTACAATTCTGTGCTGGGCGCAGTAGGCATGATGGCTGCGCTAGTGGCCAAGATGATCTGGTTGGCGCATCAATAATGGGGCCTTGCTTGCGTATCACCGCCATATTTGTGCTGGTCATCGCTGCCGAGACCACCTTGCTGATTGCCGGCTCAAAAGATGAGGAAGCAAAGCCATCGAATGGCACAGTTTCCCCAGCAGCCATTGCTGAGATTCGCCCACCGGCCCAGAACTATCGCTTCCCCGTTCATCAAACCTGGGTCTACAAGGCTGAATGGCATTCGTTCTCAGCGGGTACGGCTACGCTGCGCACAGAGTCTTCGGGTGAGTTCCGCCATGCTGTGGTAAATGCGGATACTGCGGGCTTTGTAAACATGCTGTACTCCGTACACGACCGTTTCAAAACCACAATTGATCCGCACACCTTCTGTTCCACGGCAATCACCAAGCAAACGGATGAAGGCTCACGTAAACGGGAAGTTGAACTGCGCTTCGACTATGCCCGCGGTAAGAGTGTGTTCGACGAGAGAAATCCGAAGAATGGAAATCTCAAGCACGTTGAACATGACATTCCCAAATGTGTAACCGACCTGATGTCCGGCTTCCTCTATCTAGGTTCGCTTCCGCTCGCCCCGGGGGCGGTCTACCGTTTGCCCCTGAATGATGGCGGACCCACGAACAACATTGCTGCGCAGGTGGAAAATCGCGAGCAGGTGAAGACGCCGCTGGGCAGCATTCAAGCCATTCGCATCGCTCTGGAGCCAAGCGCGGGACCGCTGAAGAACAAAGGACGACTGTGGGCGTGGTACTCCGATGACGCGCAGCACATGCTGGTACAGATTAGAGTGAAGGTGCGCTGGGGGACTCTCACGCTACGGTTAGCGAACGTGCAACGCGACTAGCTAGTTTTTTGCCAGTAATTTACGCGCGTGCTCCAGTTCCGGGCGCTCCGAGTGCGGATCGCTCACCTTTACCAGCTGCGAATAATAAGTGGCCGCGAGTTGCGAATTGCCTGTCTGCTCGGCTGCGCGTGCCGCACCGTAGATACCGTTGAAGCGGTTGGGAGTAAGCTTAAGGGCAGCTTCATATTCCGCCAGCGCCTGTTGCCGACGGTTGGTTTCGAGCAGCATGTCAGCCAGCATTTCCCGAGCGGGCATCTGGTTGGCCTCCGGGCCAGTCTTCTCCTCATCCTCGGCAATGGCCCGCATCTGCTGGACTGCGTCCTCAGGTTTTCCCTCAGCAAAGGCAAGCCAAGCAGCGGCCTCGCGACGATTGAAGTCCACGTCTTCAGAACTGTCCTTCTTGTGCTTGCCGGCTAGTGATTTTCCCAGCCCCTCAATTTGCTTCACATCCTTGAGGGTTGCGGAGCGGTCCCCTTTTCGCGCCGCTCCCATGGCGCGCACGCGGTAGATGAACGCTTTCGCCAGCGGGCCCGTGCTGTCGTAAACCGGCAGCGACGCCGCAGCCTTCCAGTCACGGGTTTCAAGCGCATAGGACGCTTGCGAAACTGCCGCAGTGTCGTTCCACTGGCCCATTTCCGAAGTGGTGCGTTTCATTTCCTCTATGACGCGTTTGGCGTTTCCCGTGCTGCCGCTCTGTAGAAATGCGTACACCAGGAAATCCATGGCGTGAAACTGGTGGCCTGCGCCGCCCATGTGCATCGCCGCCGACTTGCGCGTGGCCGCCACGGAGGCCAGATTGGAATTAATGTCGTCCTGCCAAAGTCCCAAGCGGCTAAAGATATGAGACGGCATGTGCAGGGCGTGCGGCGCCGCGGGGGCGATCTGGGCGTAGCGGCGGGCCGCAGGCAGACCTTGCGCCGCCAGCTGGGGCGTGTCATAGGAATGGATCAGGTAGTGGGCCACGCCGGGATGATTCGGCTCTTCCGCAAAAACCTTCTCCAGCACGGCCGCAGCCTTCTTCCGAGGTTCGAGCGAGACATGATGCTCCGGCTCGGCGCCTAACAGAGCCAGCGCGTAAAAGATCGCCGCTTCATGGTCTTCGGGATTGCGCTGGTACACTTTTTCCATTGCATTAGCGTAATTGCCGGCGCGGGTGGCGTGGTCAAGTTTGCCGGAGTCCTGGTAAAACTCACGGAGGGCGCTGATGTAGTCGCGCTCACGATCCGTCTTAGCGCCCATGGACGTGGCCTTTTTCAGCGCATCCCATCCCTGCTTGAGGCTGTCTGAACTGGGATGCTCCCATAGCGGATGCCAGAGACTCATAGCTACTCCCCAGTGGGCCATTGCGCAGTGCTTGTCCTGTTGGGCAACGCTGTTGAACGCCTTTTCCGCCTCCTCGTACCAGAAGGAGTGCAGCAGGGCTACACCTCGGGTGAATGTTGCCTGCGCGGCCGCCGAACATGACACTGGGAAGTTCACGTTGCCCAGGTCTTCTCCCCCGGAATGGTGGTGACCTTCGTGCTCGTCATCCGCGAGCGCGCTAATCTGGAGAAATAAGAAGGGCAACAGCAAAGCAGCCCCAAGAGACGGCAGGAGACGTTTTCGCATTGGAAACTCCCGAGAAATGGAGTTTATGCGGCGTCGGGGCGAGGGTCAATGGGCAGGAAGTGCGAGCCAGGCCATCTCAGACGGTGCGCGAAGCTGCCACCGCCACCCGTGTCCGGGGATTTAGGAATCGCCTCTCTACCAGATAAAAGAACACCCGAGCTCCGTAGTAACTCGCGACAATAGTCAGCAGAGCAAAGAGGACGGATACACCCAATGTGACCGTTACATGGGATCGCGTAAGCACCCCATACATCACCTGTTGCAGTGGACCGTGAATCAAGTAGAGGGAGTAAGAAAACACTCCTACCGCAGCCAGCCAGGCAAAGACGCCTGAAGCCGGCAGGCGCCCTGTGGACTCTTTCCTGACGCAGTAGTTCACAACCATGAAGAAGGTGAGCGCCCAAAGAGCAGGCGAAAGCTCGTGGCGATACGTCTCGCTAAGCTTGGCTAACGGTGCCACCAAGGCTGCAATCCATAATTGGGAGAGCCACCACGGCAGCTTGATAATGCCGTAGTAGGCCTCCACCGCCACCATCCCCAGGCACCACTGAATCCAAAGCACAATTGCGGAGGTGTCAATGATGTACCACCACCTTGAAGACCGCGGGACGAAAGGAAGGAATGCGAAGTGAAACGCGAAACCGCTGAACAAAACCAACGCCATCGCAACCTGAAGACCCCATCTTTTCCTCCAGGCTAAGACGAAAAAGTAGAGCAGATACAGGTACTCTTCGCGAGCCAGCGTCCAAAATGCCGCGTTCCCGCCCATTTGGTCAAGGCTCGGGATCAGACCGTGAAGCATGGTGACGTGAGCGAGAAAATCGAACACCATCCAGCGGCCACGAGGAAGCGGATAGAGGTCGAGCAATCCCGAATGTATCCCTGCCAGGTAGGCAGCAACGACGATCAACATGCTGGCGCAAAGCGCGGCGAAATAAGGGGGATAGAGGCGATGGAGTCGGCGCTTCCAGAAACTCACGAACCCCACGCTGGGCTTCTGCCCCGAAACCAGACTGCGTGCGTATTGCAGGTGAATACAGAATCCCGAAATAACAAAAAAGAGAGGAACTCCCAGGTAGCCCTGCGCGGCGAACGCTCGCAAGAAACGGTACCAGAGTGGGGTAGAACTGAAGTCAAAGTCATGCTCGAATGCGTGATGAACGACTACAAAGAGGGCGGCGCAACCGCGCAACAGATCAATAGACTTCAAACGCGACGAAACCAGCGCTCGGGGCGATTGCAGGACTGGCGCGCTTTCTACAGGCGGGGCGCCCATCGCTCAACATTAATCAGAATAGCTCGAGTTCGCAAGAAAACTCTCTGGCAGGACGGGCAGGATAACAGCGCTTATTGCAACCTGAAGCGTTCGTTCATCAGGCGTTGCAGGCGGGGCTTGTAGATGATGTCATAGGCGAACTCTTTGTCAGGGAACATAGCCAGGGCGGCCCGTTTGGTATTGGCTACCAGTTCCGAGGCCTCCTCGACAGTGAGTCCGGTATCCTGGCTGATGACCGACATCACCATGTTCATCATGATCTGGAGGCGGCGGATTTTTCGATTTTCGTCGTCGTTGCCCGGCTGATTAGTAACTTCCCCAGGTTCGTGGCTCCCCATTACTGCTCCTCACCCCTGACCTTGGTAAACATCGACAAAAAAGTTCAACCGCCCAGCACCTTGAGGGGGATTCTACTATTAATTTGATGATTTACCGCCCGACGATGTTGCGTTTTTAAGCTCGGCAACGGAATGGATGGCTAAATCAGTCAAATGAAACCGGATAGTCAACGGTCTTGCAATTACCAAAGTTTGCGGTCCAAGACCATTCGCTTCCTTAATAAGGGCAAGAGTAAGCTATGACCCGTAGTTTGCACATCCAACCCCCTGGAGGAAACATGGCGACTGCTCCCAATCAACCTAACGTAGATCCCGAGGAGGAACTGGTCAAAGTGTTCGAGAGTGAGCAGGAGGCGGAGGCGCTCATCGTCCGTGGCCTATTGGAGTCTGCCGGGATCGACGCCATCACCCAGTCCATCGATGCCGACCAGGACTTGTTCCCGATTGGTGGAGTTTCAGTCCTGGTCCGGGCAGAGCAGGCCGATGAAGCCCGAAGAGTGATTGAAGAATCACGGGCCAAAAGCGCCGCGGCGGGCGAAGACGAAGACGGTGAGTGGTTCGATTCGGGGGAGGAAGAAGAATCTAGTGAAGAGCCCTCGTCTGAACCCTGACCAGCTTCCCGTCCAAATAGAAAGTGACGGCGCCGTCGAGGTCAGTACGATAAGTCCGGACGTGAAGAGCTTCCAGGCGGGCCAATACCTCCGGGCGTGGGTGCTTGAACGAATTGTGCACTCCTACCGAAATTACGGCGAGATGCGGCTGAACGGCGTCGAGCAGTTCAGGCGTGCTGGAAGTAGTACTGCCGTTGTGCGCGATTTTTAGAACGTCGGCATGAATTTGCTGAAGTGCAATGCCGTGCTCAGCCTGCTTTTCCGCGTCCCCTTCCATCACGATTGAGGTTTGTTCCAAAGTGAATTTCATCGCTAGCGAATCATTGTTTCGTGGTTGCAAACGGGTTTCCCAGTCGGCAGGCGGTGACAGCACGGTCACCTTGGCGCCACCGAAAGTGAAGGCATCGCCGGCAGCGTGGTGGACGACTACCACTCTCTGTTCCGCCGCTTCGCGCAGCAGATCAGCCAGCGCATGAGTCATTGGGTTGGGGCCCAACCACAGCTCGCGCGGGCGAAAGTCCTTAAGCACACTGCGCATTCCACCAATGTGGTCGGCATGCCCGTGAGTGAGGGCGATGGCATCCAAATGTGCGATGCCTCGCGACCACAAGTACGGCGCCACGACGTCTTCTCCGTAATCGAACTCCGAGCCCCAATCTCCAAGGCTGCCGCCCGCGTCAACCAGGAGAGTCTTGCCGTCCGGAAATACGACGAGCGTTGAGTCGCCTTGTCCCACATCGAGTGCTGTCATCTCGATCGCCCCACGGCGGAGTTGTGGGCGCGGCGGAATGGAAGTTATCCAGATAGCGCTAGCGGTGAGAGCGGCAACACCTGCGGCCACAAGCACGCTACGGCGACGGACGAGCATCATCGCAACAGCGAACGCCAGCCCAGCGCTAATGCAGGCGGGAATGCTGGGAGTTGGCACACGCAGGTCCGCCACTTGCAGTGTTCCAAGAAAGATTACGGTGCCAGTTATGCCGTGCAAGGCGAACATGGTGATCAGTGCCGGCAACTTAGCGAGCATGAGCGAGATATATCCCAGACCCACGGACAAAACCGCAGCCGGCATCAACACTTCTGTGAGCGGCACTACCAACACATTCGCCGGCAGCGCCACCGCGGTGGCCCGATGAAAGTAGTAGGCCATCGGCAGGGCGAGGGCCAGCTGCATCAGCGCCGAAATCAGCAACACTTCGTAAGCGGCGAGAACGAATCCACCAGCGGCGGCGGGGGCGAGCGTCCCGAGTCGCCGGCCGACGAACCGCGATAGCCGACCGCCAATCATCCGCAGATCCAGGCGGACTTGCGCCAGTGACGGTTTGAAATTCAAGTCATAATCGGCGGAATCAAGAAACCGCAGTGCCCGCCTATAGGGCTGCGAGGTCCGCTCCAGCAACGGCAGGCCGATTCCAGCGATCGCCAGTACGGCCAGAAACGTGAGCTGAAAGCTGGGATCGAGCAGCGAACGCGGGTCAATGACCAGGACGGCAAGCGCTGCCCCGCCTATGCTATTCACCGGTGCGCGGTCACGATAAAGCAGGCGCGCGCCGAGATAGAAGGTCAGCATAAAGATGGACCGCAACACCGGCACTCCCAGATTGCACAGGTAGGCGTATCCGAAACCCAGCAGCACCGTGAGAATGGCCGCGGCGAACTCGCTTAAACGCAAGCGCCGCAGACACCAAAAGATTACAAACGCGAGAATTGCGAGGTTCATCCCGGAGACGACCAGAATGTGATAGGTGCCGGAGCGTTGGTAGTCCACGCGGGTGTCGCGATCAATAAAAAAGATTTCGCCCACCACCATGGCGTCAATCAGGGCGGCATCGAGCGGCGACCAGAGCTGGTGGACCTTTTCCAGGACGCTGCGCCGCGCACGGTTGCGCCACAGAGTAATTTGACTACCCTTGAATCCCGGCAAGACCTCAACTGTTTCCGAGTTCGCCGAACCGAGCGCCACGATTCCGCGATCCAGGAGATAGCTGCGGTAGTCGAATTCACCCGCATTGCCGAAGTTGCGGGGAGATCTTAGCTTGGCCTTCAGCCGCAGCCGTTGTCCGTAAAGGAATTGTTTCATTGTGACCGGAGGCGCGGACCTCGTCTTTTTGGGCGAGGAGAACAGACTCAGCCGGATTCCAGCAGGTAGATTGGTTGATGTTCTTTCGGAAGTAATCTGCTCGCTCTCAAGTTCGACGATCTGTCGCTGCCTTCCAAACCCCTCATCCCGAACAAATCCCTCCTGGGTGACGTGGCCGATGAGTGTCACCTCGTTTCCATCGGTGAAAGCAAGAGCAGCATCGCTGGGCGCATCCGAGCCCCGTAGCTCAATCATGAAAGCGCCGAGCAACACCAGTCCGGCCAGTCCTAATGCAGTTGCCCAAACGGGACGACGGCGAGAAAAGTAAGTTGCTCCCAGAGCGACGACCCCAATAGCGACAATCCAGAAAACCGGCGGCCGCCACAGACGAGCGCCAACCAGCGTTCCGGCAGCATATGCGAGCGCGGCATAAAACAGCGGCTGGCGTGGAAAGACTCTGTCCCTGGCCGGCAACTTCGAACGGGACGTCATAGCTTCCCGATTCTGAGTGGGTTGAGCTCGCGGAGGAAGAATGTGAACTTGAGGGATGCCGCCGAACTAGCGTACGAGGTTGAGCACAGTCTCCAAATGATACGTCTGTGGGAAGAGGTCCACCAGGTGCGCCTGTTCCACTTTGTACCCGAACTCGAGCAGTACCTTGAGGTCTCGGGCGAGCGTCGCCGGATCGCAAGAGACGTAAGTGACTCGCGGAGGTCCGAGCCGCCCCAGAGCTTGAGCCACAGTTTGCCCAAGCCCGCCTCGTGGCGGATCAACCACCACCAGATCGGCACGAATTTTCTGTTGACTGGACGTCGCATTCTTCAGATGCTGCTCGGCGGTAGCCTGCACCGCCCGGATGTTAGCCGGCGCATTGTACTGAAGGTCGGAAAACGATGTCTGTGACGACTCCACGGCTATAACGCGCTCAAAACGCCTGGCCAGTGGAACCGCAAACAGGCCGACGCCGGCGTAATAATCAATGGCTGTGTTGCCGGTGCGACCAGCGGTTACGATTTGGATGAGCTCGTCTGTCAGATAGCGATTGATTTGGAAGAAAGAACCCGGGCTGACGCGATATGCCGCGTCTCGGGTCTTGTAAAAGATTGCGCCCGGCCCAACAATGACCTCCGGCGATCGGGGAGGTATGGGCGCAGCAACCGACACAGCGACGGTCGCCATCTCTGGAATCTTCCCTGCCAGCTGCGGTGTCAGGTGGCGCGCGGCCTCGCCGGCCTCAGGGGTGTCTTCAGCGGGGTGCAACTCAATCTGCAGCTCAGAATCTTCTGCGCTGGCGAAAAACTCGATTTCGCTAATCTGATCGAAAGACACGCCCGTACGTCCGAGTTCCCAGATTTCAGCAATAGCTCGATTGATCAGCGGTGAGCTGATTGGGCATTGATCTACCGCCAAGAACACGTGCGACCACATGCGGTTATACCCGAGAGCGAAGGGACTAGGCCGCACTCGCATGCGTGTGCGATTCCGATAATTCCAGGGTGGTGAAGGGTGCACCTGCAGATCAGCCATCAACTCGAACTTCGCGATCCGAGTGAGGCTCTCTTTGAGAATCGCAGCTTTAATTTCGAGTTGGTGCTCGTAGGTTGTGTGCTGGTAGTGACATCCGCCGCAACGGTGGAAGTAAGGGCATTTCGGCTCAATGCGATGCGGCGACGGGCGCAGAACTTGATCAACGTGCGCCCGCGCGAATTCTGGCTTGTGTTGGTCAAGCCGGGCTTCGACTTGCTCACCTTCGAGAACGAAGGGGACAAATACGGCCTTCCTGCGTCCCTGGTCATCCGCTGGAAGGCGTGCCAGACCGTCGCCACCGTAGATGAGCTTTTCGATTTCCAGTTGCACAGTCCATTGTTGCACGGCGGCCTTGAGGGTCACCACGGAGGCACAGAGGGAACGATGTGAAGTAGTCACTGACTAATCCCAAGAAGCTCTCCGTGTTGAACTACAGGTAAAAAAGGCTTAGCCGCGGAAGGCCGTGCCGTTCCAGTAGCCGCTTGTGCACGTACTGGCGCTGCAGTTGATCAATCTGTGCGGCAGGCATCTTCCGCCGGTAGGGGGCTAGCTCGCGATCGGCTTCGGCGCGCAGAGCGACCAGTTCTTCGTCGGCGGAGGCAGCCAGCAGAACCGCAAACAATTTCTCTTCCATTACGGTGAGGCGCCGCTCGAGGTCTTCGAGGCGGGGCTGAGCGTTCGGTGAGTCGTATTCCCCGGCAAGCTGGCGAAGGCTATGAGCCGCCTCTCGGATCACCTCGTGTGCAGCCTTGGGCACCACGGATTTGGCTTCCGCTGACTTGGCTTCCGGCGCAGAAACTGTGGCTTCCAGATGACTTGCATTCCTCTTGAAGAACGCAGCAATCTCACTTCCGGCCAGTGTCCCCTGAGACGAATTTCCAGGCTGCGTTTCACTCCCCACCGCTGCTTCTTTCATATCTTCGGCAGCAGAAAGCACTTCTTGTGCGCAATAGGCGAGGCTGTTGATCTTGCGCGTCCGGAATGGGCGGCGCTCGTACTTATCAAAACTTTCGTCAACCCCCCGCAAGACAGCTTCGAGAGGAATACCAGCGTCTTTCCAGGTTTCAATCAACGCCCAATCGAGGGTGGAGAGCAATAGAGTTGTTCCCCGCCGGCGGCAAAAGTGCTCTTCGATTTCGGTGAAATAATTGAAGTAGTTATCCACAGCTAGCGAGCGGCGCGGCTCTTGTCGAGCGATCGCTTACCACTATTTTCGCCATCGGAGTCGTGGGCGCCTTTGCGCGACGCGGCGTTCCGCTCCCAGATGATGCGCAGCCCTTCGAGAGTGAGCAGATCATCTACCTCGCTGATGTACTTCGATCCTTTGCCGATCATGGAGGCAAGGCCACCGGTTGCGACGACCTTCGTCTCTTTGCCCATTTCCCCCAAAAGAAGTTCGAGAATGCCGTCCACCAAGCCGAGATATCCGTAGTAAAGCCCCGACTGAAGGCTGCCCACGGTGTTGGTGCCGATAATGCGCAGGGGCTTGCGGATGTCCACACGCGGCAGCCGCGCGGTGCGTTCGAATAAGGCCTCGGCTGAAATGCCGATTCCAGGCGCGATCACGCCGCCAAGGTATTCACCTTTTTTCGAGACGGCATCGAACGTTGTCGCCGTTCCGAAGTCCACCACGATGCATGGCCCGCCGTACTTCTCAAATGCCGCAACCCCGTTCACGATGCGATCGGCGCCCACTTCGGACGGGTTCTCATATTGCACGGGCATCCCCGTGCGCACGCCGGGCTCAATGAAAAGCGGCTTGGTGGAGAAGTACCGCTCGCAGACCTCGCGCAGAGTTGAGTCCATGGGCGGTACGACGGAGGAGATCACGATCCCACGGATTTCCTCCACCGCGATATTGGCCATAGCAAAAAGATTGCGGAAGAGAACACCGTACTCGTCCACAGTCTGGGTGCGATTAGTGGCCACGCGCCAGTTGGCAAGCAGGCGCGTGTATTGCGCTAAGCCCTGCTCGGGTTTCGCAAAGACGCCCAAAACCGTGTTGGTATTACCCACGTCAAGAACTAAGAGCATGTCTTACTGCCGAACCCCCGTTCCTAATCCAGCGCGCGCACGCCCCCTGAGATCACCGTCCGCATGCCGTTGGCGGTTTCAACCAGCAGGAAGCCGCGGGCGTCCAGACCTGCAGTTATGCCTTCGAATCCACCGTTCTCGTCCACCAGCACGCGTCGGCCGCGCGCGTAGGAAGAATGCAACTCGAAACGACGCAATATTGCGTCGCGTGTCTGGGCTCCGCCGCTTAGCAAGCTGCGATATTCGCGATCAAGCGATTTTAACAAACCGGCGGCGAGTTCCACCCGCGAGAACTTATGTCCAGCCTCGATGCGCAGCGAGGTGGCAACCCCATCCAGTTCCGCCGGAAAGCTGGACTGATTAATGTTGAGCCCTACTCCTAAAACCGCATAGCGAACGCGCGTGGCTTCTGCGGTCAGCTCAGTGAGTAAGCCGGCGAATTTCTTGCCATTCAGCAGCACATCGTTGGGCCAGCGCAGATCGAGATGCGGCGGTTTGAATTGCGATTTCGCCTTCTCGAGCGCGTCAGCATTCGTGCTGGCAATCACCTCTGCCACGGCCTCCCGTACCGCCAACCCCGCGGCCAGCGATAACACCAGCACATCCGCAGGAGCCAGTGCCGGACGCAGAATGACCGAACAGTAAATGCCTTGTGAACGCGCGGAGTGCCAGCCGTGATCGCCTCGACCGCGTCCGCTGGTCTGTTCTTCGGCCACGAACACGGCTCCTTCGGGCGCCCCTGCGGCAGCAGCTTCCATTGCAGCCACATTCGTAGAGCCGATGCGAAAGAAATGGTGAATTCTGTTGGCGAAGACCGTCCCCTTTATAAGTGGCGAAAGGCTGTCCGGCAGAAGCAGGTCGGGAACTTTTTGCAGGCGGTACCCCGTGGCTGGATGGCCGGCAATCTCCACTCCCGAGGCCCGCAATTGTTGTATGAGTCGCCAAACCTCTGAGCGGCTGGTACCGATTTCATCCGCGATCTTCGTCCCGCTTATGACAACAGTGGCGTGATCTGTTAGCAGGCGAACGATGCGGCACAAGTGGGCATCAGTCGGAGCGACCGCGGGCAGAGCGGCGCGCGCTTTCGAAATCGAACGCAGCCGAGCTGTGGAGGAGCGGGGGATAAGTGAATTATCAAGGAGAAGTCTGCAAAAAGCCAAAGACCAGCCGGTATCAAAGTGCACCCCTGGCGTGGCTAGGTTTGTGGGGTGCGCCAATGCCGCGCGGGTTTTCAGGGCCCAGTGACTCTCTTCGTTTCATTTCAGCGAGAAGATTGCCCGCACATGCGCGGAGATCGACACGCTTTGTGGCGTAAACTCAGCCGTTGGCGGTGGAGGTGGCGGCTGAGCGCTCGCCATACCTGCGCTCACCTCGACCGTTTCCAGCTTGCCGATTGAGTCAGCATTGAGCAATGGTCGGATTTGCTGACGCACATCCACGGTTGCACTAATAAGGGATCCGACCGTCGCTCCAGCTGCTTTCGCCGCCGATGTCGCTTCCCGAAGTGCCTTCTGCATCGCATTCTCCGCCGCGCGGGTCTTGGCTGAGTCCAGGCTGCTCAGGATGTAGTTCAGCGACTGAGAATCGGTTATATCGCCCTCTGAAAGCTGCTGCAGAATTGCGCCCACTTTCGCAAAGTCTCGCAACTTCAGCGTCACAGCGCTCTTGACCCGGTATGCCACTATTTTTCGCTTGTTCTTCTTGTATTCAATCAAAGGTTGGAAATAGAGTGAGCCGACCTCAGCGGTCGTCGAGTCTACTCCGTTACTTCTCAAGATTGTCCGGATCTGGTCCGATGTCTTAGCTACCTTCTCATAGGCGTTTCTTGCCGATTGATCCTGAGCCGAGATGTCAAATCGCATCTGGGCGACATCCGGTTCGGCCTCAACCTGCCCATCAGCCTCTACGGTTATGCTGCTCAGGACATCGGTGGGCCGAATAGCGCGATCTTGTGCTTCCGCCAGCATTGTCAACATCAGAACGCACAACAGACTCGCGACTTGCCGCATTTGCCTGCCTCCCACAAGATATGGCCAGCCGGAACAACCGATGTTCTTATACCAGAAGATCGACGCACCTTCGGTATTTTGCAGCGTATTTTTTGAGAACCGGGGCTGGGCTTGGCACAATCGGGCTACAATTTCTGTTGGTTCACCCTCGCATCGGATTAGCGGTTGTCTTCGTCGTGCTGATCGGCTGGCACTGGTTCAGCAGTCCCACCAGCTTTCATTGCTCTTTACCGCGCAATTCACAAGTGCAAATTTATCCATTGCCCCGTTCTAACCTGTAACAGCTGACAGGTTACGCGAGAAATCGCAAACTGACGCGTTACACCATCGCTCGCGTCGTTGACAAATTCACCCGTACCCCGTCTTACGTATTGACTGTGAACAGGAGAACGAATCGTGAACGGGGTACGCAGTTCCGTTGGTGTGCTTGGGTGTGTTTTGCATATCCCGGTCGTGGCGATATTGTTCACCGTCGGCCTATGTCACGTCTGCTGCGCCCAGGAGTTGTTTGAGGTGCAGAATGCAAAGCAGCAGAAGTGGCCACAAGAGGAGGCCGACCAGATTTACCTGGTGGCAACCCGAACAGTGCAGCGGGAATTCCGGCTTTCGTCGCCGGTCAGGCCACGTTTTACACTCATCCTCGGAGCCAATGAAAACGCGGCTGACTTAGCCAAAGACGAACTGAAGCTTGCGCACTGGGACAAGGCTTTCTTCGCCGAAGGCGTGGTACTAATGACCCTTGATCAGATGGTGACACCGGAAGCAAAAAAGGCCCTGGCACGCCATGCTCTGTCCGAAGCCGAAGCGAGTGTCAGCATCGCCAAGTTGCGACATAACAGGTAAGCAGGTTTAGACCGGCGCAACCCGAAGACTCATGTCCACCGAGGTGGCGGAAGTCGTAAGCGCGCCCACTGAGATGTAATCCACACCCGCCTCGGCATAGGCGCGCACGTTCTCCAGCGTGATTCCTCCGGAACATTCGAGTTGCACGCGACGCGTATGGTTTGCAACCCGCTGCACCGCCGCGCGTACGTCATCCACACTCATATTGTCGAGCAGGACGGTCTCCGCCCCGTGTTGCAATGCCTCATCGAGTTCCTTAAGCGAGCGGACCTCCACTTCCAGCGGCTGCTCGCCGCGCCGATTGTGCTGGGCACGTTCCAACGCCGGGCCGATGCCGCCCGCCAAGGCTACATGATTATGTTTGATGAGCACTCCATCGGACAGATCAAGGCGGTGATTTTCGCCACCACCGCAGCGCACGGCGTACTTGTCAAGCATCCGCAGCCCGGGAACAGTCTTTCGCGTGTCGAGGATACGGGCCTTGGTTCCCGCCACCGCGTCCACAAACTTGCGAGTAAGAGTCGCGATGCCGCTGAGCCGCTGCATAAAATTCAGGATCACCCGCTCGCAGGAGAGCACCACCCGCGCATTGTGACGAATGACGGCCACAGCCTGACCGCGGTGCAGGCGCACACCATCGAAAATCTCGGGGTGGCTCGCGACATCGGGATACGCGGTCACCGTTCCATCGAGCTTGGCGAAAACCTCAAGAATGCGGCTCACCGAGCCTATACCGGAAAGTATGCAATCCTGTTTGGCAACGATCGTCCCGGTGGCGCGCTGGTGGGGATCTATGCAGGCGTATGTGGTCGCATCGCGCGTGGCCCGGTCCTCGAGCAGCGCGTTTTCAATGATCGCGGTGAGTCGTCGGCTTTGCCAGTCCAAGGCAGTACTCAGTATTCACTACTCAGAGTGCAGCCTGCGGCTTCGCTTGACTGGCTACTGAGTACTGGATACTGAGTACTGGTTATCTCAGTTCTTCCAGCGCCCCGCGAGTTTTTTGCAGTAAAACCTGCAATTCCTGCTCCCGCTTGCGGATTCCTTCCACTACATGGGCGGGGGCTTTGGCCAGGAACTGCTTGTTTCCGAGCTGGCGGCGGGCGTTCCCGATCTCCTGCTCCATGCGCGCGAGTTCTTTCTGCAGGCGGTCGCGTTCGAGCGAGGCATCTACCTTCCGTTCGTACACTACCCGGACTTCGAAGCTGGGAGTGGTCCGCGCTCCCGGCAGTTTCGCCAGTGATGATTCGGAAAACTTGATCCCATCCACCATTGCCAGCCGTTCTAGAGCACCACGATTCTGCTGCATCAACTTATGCAGTTTCTGGTCGGCGTGGACTTCGACAGCAGCGCGCTGCTTGGTCTCAATCTTGAGTTCGTGGCGGATGTTGCGGATGCTCTCGATCAGGCTCTGCAGAATGGCCATCTCGGCCTCAGCAGCGGAGTTGATCTGCTCTTTCGAGGCCTGCGGGAACGACGCTAACGCGATGGACTTGAGCGCAGGCTTGCCGTCATAGATCGCCTGCCAGATCTCCTCCGTAATGAACGGCATAAACGGATGCAGCAGCCGCAGCGCGCCCTCGAACACTCCGACAACGTTGTTAAAGGCGATACGGGCGCCTTCACGATCGTCGACGTTCTCCGGCGCAAGCCGCGGCTTCATTAACTCGATATACCAATCGCAGAAGTCCCCCCAGAAAAATTCGTAAACCCGGTTCGCGGACTCGTCAAAACGGTAGCCCTTAAGATCGGAGTCCAGCTCTTCCGCCACGCGGTTGAAGCGCGAGATGATCCAGCGGTCTTCGAGTGCGGCAGCTTGGAAAGTTCCTATTCCGCGGCCCTTGGCTGCCGATCCACCCTCTTGAAATTCTTCCAGCGACCACACACCCGCCTGCTGCGCGCGATCCACATTCATAAAGATGAACCGCGCGGCATTCCAAATTTTGTTGGCGAAGGCGCGGTAGCCTTCCGTGCGCTTCTCGTTGAAAGCAATATCCGTTCCCGGCGATGCCATGGAAGCCAGCGTGAATCGTGTGGCGTCGGTGCCGTACTTCTCGATGACCTCGATGGGATCAAGCACGTTGCCCTTGGTCTTCGACATCTTCTGCCGCTCGGCATCTCGCACCAACGCATGGACGTACACTTCGCGGAAGGGAACACTGTCGTCTTTGCGGTCGGCCCAGCCGCTCAGTTGCTTGACCGCCGCATCCTGGTGATGGCCGGCCATAAAGTGGCAGCCAAACATGATCATGCGCGCCACCCAGAAAAAAATAATGTCGGTGCCGGTGATCAGCAGCGACGTGGGATAAAAAACTTCCTGGTCGCGCGTCTTCTCCGGCCATCCTAAGGTCGTAAACGGCAGCAGTCCGGAGGAGAACCAGGTATCGAGCACGTCCGGGTCCTGCTCAAACTGTGTTGCATTGCACTTCGGGCAGCGCGTCGGCTCCTCGCGTGCCACCACAATTTCCTCACAGCCCACGCAATGCCACGCCGGAATGCGATGCCCCCACCAGAGCTGGCGCGAGATGCACCAGTCGCGGATGTTATTCATCCAGTTCAAATAAGTCCGGGTGTGGTTCTCGGGCGTAATGCGCACCTCGCCCTTTTCCACCACTTCGGTCGCCTTACGCGCCAGCGGCTCGATCTTCACGAACCATTGCGTGGAAAGCCGCGGCTCCACGATGGTGCGGCAGCGGTCACACTTGCCGAGCGGCACAACGTAATCTTTTTCGCCGACGAGAAGCCCCTGATGGCGCAGATCGTGGATCACGCGCTCGCGCGCTTCAAAGCGATCAAGCCCCGCGTAGTCGCCGGCGTTGGCGTTCATCCGACCGGTCTCGTCTATCACCTCGATCTGCGGCAGTTTGTGGCGCAGTCCCGCCTGGAAGTCGTTGGGATCGTGCGCCGGCGTGACCTTCACTGCGCCCGTGCCAAACTCAGGATTCGCCAGCTCGTCAGTGATGATGGGAATCTCGCGCTTCATCAACGGCAGCAGCACTTTTTTTCCATGCAGGTGCTGGTAGCGCTCGTCCGCCGCGTTCACCGCAACCGCGGTATCGCCCAGCATGGTCTCCGGCCGGGTGGTAGCCACCACGATCGATTCGCTGCTGCCCATCACCGGATAGCGAATCTCATACAGCTTGGCAGGAACGTCATCGTGTACCACTTCCAGGTCGGAAATCGCCGTCCCGCAACGCGGACACCAGTTGACGATGTACTTGCCGCGATAGATCAGGCCTTCTTCATACAGCCGGACAAACACCTCGCGCACCGCCCGCGACAGGTTTTCATCCATGGTGAAGTATTCGCGGTCCCACTCAACCGAGTCGCCGAGGCGCTTCATCTGGTCGAGGATGGCGCTGCCGTACTCGGCCCGCCACTTCCATACCTGTTTCAGAAACGCATCGCGGCCCATCTCGCGGCGGCTCTTGCCTTCTTTCGCCAGTTGGCGTTCCACCATCATTTGCGTGGCAATGCCGGCATGGTCGGTGCCCGGCAGCCAGAGCGTCAGAAACCCACGCATGCGGTGCCAGCGCGCGATGATGTCCATCTGCGTGTGGTTGAGCATGTGGCCCATGTGCAGACGGCCGGTGACGTTCGGCGGCGGCAGGAGCATGGCAAACACCGGACGCCGCGCTTCCGGCGATCCCGGCTGCGGCGTGGCCACCGAAAAAAGTTTTTCGCGCACCCAGTAGTCGGCCCAGCGCTTCTCTACAGCGCTCGGGTCGTAGGCTTTAGGCAAATCATGCGCCTTGGGTGACTCGCTAGCCATATTGTTCAGGGCTGGTCCCTAACCGCACACCGGGAACCACCATGGAGGGTAAAGATTGATATTACAGGCGGGGAAAAAAGGGGGTCAAACGGGGGGGATAGGAGATAGGGCCCTCTGAAAGTGCACCCCCCGGTACCCACTAGCTCCTGTTTTGTTTAGGCTTGTTGCCACGGCCCACGGTGATTCTAAATTTCAGCTGTGTTAGCCTCGTTTCCGCCGATAACACTGTTATAAAGAGTTCCCCAGGGGTATCGGGCGGCAAATCATCCAATATGAATCTCAACGTCCGTGTGCTCCCGGATTCGCGCCAAACCGGAGTGTTGTCTTCAGTCAGCCTACCTGAAAGGGGTTGGGGCTGAGTGTCGTGCGGCTCCGTTCCTTTCGAGAATGCAAACTTGAAGCGCAAATCTTTCGAGAACTCAGGCCAGACGCCTGTTCGGAGGGTTCCGAAACCATGCCCGCAATTGGGACTTAAACCCATATAAACTTCAACATCATCCTTGCCCAGCGTTTGCGAAGCTTGATCCTTGGGCTTCCTGCTAATGCCCACAAACAAATTGACACATTGGTGGTCATGCTTAATAGTCGTGGAAGTAGCGGCAAGCCCGTTCGATGCACTACCGTGACTTTGGGCGACGCAGACCTCAGCAGTTATAAGGAGGATGCCGACTGTCAGATGCGTCATCAGGGGTATCTTCTCCTTAGTGTACAGGAAAAAGATTCAAGAGGCGCCCGTTCAGGATGACCATCTGGTTTTGAAGTGCTGAAAGGTACGGCGCCTCGCTGGCGACTGACGGGAATGTCTCTATCGCCCATTTCATAGCTGAAGCCGGATCTCCTTTTATTCGCTGCCCGCCAAGGGTGTCACTGACATGTCTGAATTTACTTCGATTCACTTCGTTTTTTGGTTCGCCTGTGCACTCTCTTCTGCTGTGATTTGCTCCTGGCTGTTTTACCTCATGAGAGTAGAAGTTAATGCAAAACTGACGGAGCAGGAACAGATAGGTCCTTTGTTTGGGTATCCGGGGCTGCTAACAAGAGTTGAGAGACTACACCGACAGTTTTACCCTAAGAGTCGGCTACGTATGGTCTTGAACACGTTCATAGTTCTAGGTCTGGCGTAGAGAGCCAGAGCCGAAACTGAGGGTCACCGGTAAACGCCTGGAAGCCCCGGCTCCGCCACTTCTCGCTGACCGCGCCAATAACGCTTTTGTAAAGCCAGATCAGCAGTACATGCTCACCGGAATCAACTTTCCCACGCTCGGATGTTGGGAGATCACCGGGCAATACGAAGAGGACGATCTTCACCTTTGTCGTTTGGATTGCAAAGTAGCTCAGCGCTGCCGGTTACTGGCGAGAAACCCTCTTCTCACCAGCTTATTGGGGGCAATTTTGGCTCATTTTTGCCACTAAAATGCTGAGTTTACTGAAAACTCTCATAATTTGGCGAAAACGTCGAGGATCCGGGGGCCCATCTTTCACATTTTCAAAATATAGTTCTTTAGCTTAAAGCGGACATCTCGGCAAAATTCGCGCCGTTCGGCAGAAACGGTTCGCAGCGTTCGGAAACCCTTCTTGTTGCGCAGGGCATCGCAAAAAACGTGTTGAGATTGCGATTATGTTGAGTTTTTTCTTCATGGCCCGACCGTTCAGTCCCTGAAAAACATTCCTCAGGGTGTATGCGGGCCCGGAGACTATGACGTTCGTCCGAACCGCGTCAAATGCGGGTCCAAACAGCGAGGTTCGGAACGGAGAGATGAACGAACTATGCGAGGGAGAGGCCTTACAATCAGATCTTTGGTTTGACAGGAGAGACAGGTGCGCTGGATTTTGATTGCATTGACCATACAAACCTCGCTTGCCCATGCGCAGTCGTTCGAAACCACTGTTGCCCCACTAGCGAGCGAGACGCTCGCAGTGCCCTGTCACTATGACCTTACCTTGCCTGCTGGGCAGCGTGCAGTTCGAGCCGTTTGGGTGACCTTCGACCGAGGAGAGGACATTATGAAGTTTTATTCCGATCCCGATGTGGTCGCATTTGCGCGGCGAAACGATCTCGCACTGATGATGCCGCACCAGTGCCCTGCAAAGAGTGCCCCTGGCGGACCGAAAGAGATGGACATGGACCCGTCGCATGGTGTTGGGCGCGCCCTCTTTACAGCTCTGGACCAGTTCTCCCATCAGTCTGGCCATGCCGAACTATCTTCAGCGAAGCTGATCCTGCTCGGCTTCTCAGGAACGGGGGCTCTGTTTGCTCACTTCGTCGGTTACGCGCCGGATCGTGTTGTGGCATCTATTCCCGCCGATCCCGGTCATTACGATCCGGTTGGAATTGACAACGTACACCTTTCCCTTGATGCCATCTCCGTTCCTGAACTGATTATGACGGGAGGTGCGGACAAGATTTCCGGCACTCAACGCCCCTACAACTACTTCCGTCAGTATCGAGACCGTGGTGCTCCTTGGGCATTCCTCGTTCAGAATAAGACGCCACACTGCTGCATCATCAATGTGAAATCTCTGATACTCGCGTGGCTTGACCAGATCATCAAACTGCGCCACCCGTCCCCAACGAAGCCGTTGCGCAAGATCGACGATAGCCGCGGCTGGGTAGGATACATTCGCACGTGCCCGTCGGAGGTGTACGACGACTGGGGTACACCGACTTGGGATGCGTGTGACGCCAGTATTCAGCGGGTCGGGCGTGCTGCTCCGGCAGACATGATTCCGTCTGGCTGGCTTCCGTCGCATCAACTTGCGACCGAGTGGCTTGCACTTGTCAAAGAGTCGACGCACCCAACGACTTCGCTACCCTAAAACAGCCCTTCTCACCACTAGCACAGCTTAAAATGCCTACGGGATGAAGCAGGGTTTTGGGGACTCTCCCTCGCATAGGTTCGTTCATCTTTCCGTTCCGAACTTCGCTGTTTGGACCCTCACTTGACGCGGCTCGGACGCATGCCATAGCGCTCTCACCCTTATGAATACAGGGGAATATGCGAAGGCAGAAGTGGAAGTGTGTACACGTGTGCAGCACACCTCCCGTTCCGCCATCGCACATTCCTCAGGGGGTATGCGGGCCCGGAGACTATGACGTTCGTCCGGACCGCGTCAAGTGCAGCTCTGGCGTGAACTAGTCTAAGTCGGCAAACGCACTCGGTTTGGAATAAAGGTCAGACGGGGATTTCTCAACGGTTAGGTATCTTGCAGTAAGTTGCGAGGGTTAGCGGATTCTAAAAAACTTGCAATTTTAGCAGCTATTCGACCTTGCAGAAGAAGTCGGCAACTTCCTGGAGCGATGCTTTTGACGAGTTCTGCTGCCACCATCTGCGCCAGCGGTTTTGGAGTTCCGAGAGGGACAATGCACTCTCGGAGGTATCAGCCGGCCGACCGGTCAATTGCTGCAGGCTAGTCAATACTCGGTCGCGTACCGCTGCGTCTTTGTCGGCAAGTGCTCCGATCAGTACTTCGACTGCGCTGCGGCTCACCGCAAAGCGCAGACCGTACGCCGCATTTTTCCGCGTCACAGGATTAGAACTGAACAGAAACCGCTGCAACTCGGATGCCGCTGTGTCCCGGCTCAGTTGCGCCACTGCGATCATCGCGGCTAATTGGACATTGGGCTCGCTCTCCTCGGTGTGAGAGGCAATAAGTGGCAGATAACTGGTATCGCCTGACTCCCCTAAAGCCTGAATGGCGCTTTCACGGGCGGTGAGCTCATCCGGGCTGTTAGGCTGGCGGTTCTCAATTATCTCCGCTAGTGCGGCCCGGCCATCGGGAGTGTTCATTCGCCTAAGGGCGCCAATCGCGTGCAAGACATTAAAGGCGTCCTTGTCCCGCGCAAGCCGCAGAATCGTATCGTAGAAGTAGGGTGAAGATACCGACGACATAACGTCCAGGGCGCGGTGGTGGACGTCAGGATCGTTACTTTGCAGCTCCCGCTCGAACTTCTGCAATACCTCCTGCATGCGCTGGTCGTCAGCTGCTACGACTTGAATGTCGAACTTAGAGGAGAAATTGTAGTCAAGTGCTTGGCCAGAAATTACCGTTTTGCCTCGGTAGCTGATGGTCACATGATAGAGGCCTAATTTCCTGATGGTGTACCACATCTCTAGCGGCCAACCCACCGAATAAGATTCGCCCGACTGGAGGTTGATGAAATCTCGGCCGCACTGTGCGTTCCACGATGTTGAGCAGCTGCCCGAACCCTCACGTTGTACGAGGAAGTCATATTCGTCTACACAGTTCGCAGGATTATTTGGGCCAAGTCCAACTGCGCCCTTTCCCGTATTTTTCACTTCCATATTGAAGAACAGAGGCTCGCCCAACATATAGCTGTCCTTTTCAGGATAGAAGCGGCCTTGCGGTTGTTGGCCTGCGGTTAGTTGAGCGCAGAGAAGCACGAACGTAATTAGAGAAGCTCGGTGCATGCAAAACCTTACCAATGGAATGTGTCAGGCAGAGCGGGCACATGAGAATGAGCAGGTATGTTGCGGGGAATAATGCTCGCGCCGTGTAGATCATAGCACCGGGTGTCAGCTTCGGTTATCGTGGTTATCAGTAGTGCGATCATCATTTGTTTAGCTGTAGAATCAATCACTTACGGGTATAAACCTCCAATGCGACTGAGGAGCAGCGGCGGCCGATTTACGTGCCGACAGCCGAAGCGATGCGAACAACTTCTTGTGGGCGGCAGGTCTAGCTGCGCTCGGAACTGGTCTCCTTCCGGTGCGGCTGGGCATTCTGGTCAGTATCGGTACGGTTAACCTGAGACTTTATGGCGGGGCCACTGGGTCCTCTTTATCCTATAGCGGTTTACGTCGCGGCCACTGAGAAACTACCCTAAATGTATTCAGCTCCGGCTAAATCTGCCCGTGAAATTTGATTTACTCGTTAAAAAGGGACCGCTTTTATCGGGCCCGTCGATTTCGCGAGGAAAATCCCATTCTTAAAAAGAATTCCTCTAGCGAACGTCGCGATAGATAAGCGACTAGCGTTGCCAAACAGCTGCCAAGCAGAAAACGAATCAGCATAACTCTAGTTGAACCGAGCGAGGATAAGATTGGCCACAAGCGAGAAAAGAGCAGTTCGGTCACTCTGAACATCAGCACATGTATGAGATACAGACCATAGCTTACGTACCCTAGTAGCTTAAGTATCGGCCGGTCCACCAGAAATTTCCATCGACTGGTCCCGAGCAGCAATACTCCAGCCAAGAATCCTGCAGATGCCACATTGCAGGCTGAAATCTGAAGCGCGGCGCTCGCGGCTGGGTAAGCCTGAACCCTGGCAAATGTGATTAAACCCAGCACCAAAGAGCAGAGGCTAAACCATTCCAGCTGCGAACGGCGAAACCATGACCGCCGACACCATAGGGCTAGCATTGCACCGAACGCCAGCCCATCCAAGTTAAACCAGGTATAAAGTGAATTTAGGCTCTCTCCGTAAACAACAAACCTTATTAGACGCGCAATGGGACTCGTAAAGCACACGACTGCGAGTAGAACAACTAGTGAACGATGGGGGAACTTCCGAACCGCAGCTGGCCAGAACATATAGAAATGCTCTTCAACTGCCAGCGACCACAATGGGCCATATTGCATTGGAATCCCAAGTAGCGGAGCACCGTTGGCGAAAAACAGCATTGCAGCTCCCATAAATCGTAAGGAGATCCAACCAGCCAAGTAAAGCACCGTCAAAGCCGCGTAAAGAGCTGGAAGGATGCGTAGTGCACGGCGGATGTAGAAACGCGAGAAATAATCCGACCGCTCTCGGTTTTCAACCAAAATGCCGGTGATAAGAAATCCCGAAAGCACAAAAAACAGATTGACACCTGTCCACCCATACTGAGCAATAAATAACAATGTCGCTCCGAGATGTGAGATCTCTCCGCCGATCTGCGGTGCAATGCCATGGTAAAAAAGCACTAGCAGGACGGCGAGGCCTCGAACCGTGTCAAGTTCCGGCATGTACGCCCGCAAAATAGAATTGCTGGGTGCTGTTTTTTGTCCGATGGAGGCTTCCCCGCGATCCTCGAGCAGCTCGTGCACCGACCATACTTAGCATAAGACCTCAATTAATGAGACGATTATGTTCGCCCACAAGAAGATAAAAGGCCTTTCCCATTTCCGCTCATTGCATAGAGGCCGCTGGTATATGCAGTGCAGCTCCCTCCATCGGGTCCAAGTGATTTTGTCTTCTGGATGAATAGGTTACGTTCCGCAGAGTTTGCGAAATCGGGACTAGACTTTACCAGCTTTTTGTACCAGTTTCGTGAGCGGCTCCTGGTTTTTCGGACGGGGGTCTTCGGCGACCTGCGCGCGCATCAATTAGCTGGCACTTATGAGATTAGGAAAATCCCCAAGGCCAGGGGTTATATAACGATAAAAGGGCGGATCCGGGGATCCGCCCTCATTCCTGGGGAGTGAGTGTCTACTAAGCTGCCTTTGCTTCCAGATTGATGTGCTCGGCTAGACCGTTCAGCAACTTGTCCGCTTGTTTCTCTTCATCCAGCGTTTGCTGCAACAGTTGGGCCCAGTCTCTATGCCCCAACAAGCTGGCATAAGTACGTACTGTGCCATAGGAAGCTATTTCGTAGTGCTCCACTTTTTGCGCGCCGGCAATCATTCCAGCGTCCCGCACTTCCGCATCGGAATCGCTTTTCACCATCTCTTCGCCTTCCTTGATGATGCCCTCCATGCCTTTACATTTCTTGTCTTCGCGATCCACGTCGCGCAGTTGATCGAAAATCTGGTCCAGGCGTCTTACCTGTCCACGGGTCTGCTCCAGGTGTTCGTTGAGTGCATTCCGCAACTCTGGCGACGAGGCCTTCTCCACCATCTTGGGTAGGGCCTTGATGATCATGTTTTCTGCCGAATACAGGTCCTGCAGCTCCTGAATAAACAGCTCGCGTAAGGACTCTAGTTTCATAGTCATGCTCCTTTTTTGTTGATCTGTGCAGTATGGTGACGAGGAAAATTTTCGACCGCGTTATTTAGGACTTAAGAAGTAGACCGTAGGGCTGAGGTTGTCCTTGCAGAGCTGGATTGCGGAGCACCCGGCGGGTTTAAATCCGAATTGAAAGCGGCTGTCCGGAACGGCTGCTACTTGCCATGAAATAAGAACACAATCTCAATCATCAGAATGATCACCACCAGCAGCTCCAGAAAGAAGGCGCGGCTCTGGTGAAACTGGTCAACCATGAAGCGGTACAAGTCTTCGGCGGTGCGGATTTTTTGGTTTACCAGGTTCTTGTAGTCAATCACACCCACCTTGGCGGCAGCCAGTCGGTAAAGGCGGGCGGAGAACATGTCGCTGAGAAATTTAATGGCGTTGTCAGCGCGCTCGGAAAGCTCGGTCACATCGAGCAGCACGGTATGCAACCGGGTAGCTTCGCGGGCCAGGCGCCAGCGCGCGAGCAAGCCTGTGCCACGATCCAGCGAACGATACACACCCTCCAGTTCGCGGGTGAGCAATTCATCGTAGTGGCGGAACTCGAGCAATTGTGAGTTGGCATACTCCAACAGTTCGGTGGCGGTCTGCGACCCGGAAGCACTGTCATAAACGAAGGCAGCATTCCAGCCGATCACCACCAGATCGTTTGGATAATAGGAAATACTGGATTGCAATACTTCGTTGCTCTCAGTCTCAGAGAGCTTTCCGGTTTCACCACGCACAACTTGCGCAATCTCCTCGCCGTGGCGTGAGAGCAACTCTGCCGCCGTAGGATCGCCCTCGATTTCGCGCATCTGGAATATAAAATAGTCCTCGTTCAGCCACGGCTCGGGGTAAGGCTTGACCAGGGCCGGCGCCGCGCGCTTCAACCGCTCGCGCACGATGGCACGGGCGTGCTGCTCGAACTCAGCGTCCCACATCCATTGGCTCGCTCTTTGGACCAGGGTCCGCCAGTCGCCCGCAAACGGCAATTCAAACACAATGCTGACCACGCCGTAGTCGTAATACTTAATCTGTCCATCTAGACGCTCGCCGCCCAAGGTGCTGGTCTCAAGAGCCTCGACCACCGGCGGACGAGCGAAACGGACATACTCCGGTGCTGCACTTTTGAAGGTTGGAGCCACCGTCCGCGCGCCGAAAATCCGCCGCAACTCCTCCAGCCGGATCTCCTCGCAGACGTCATAGAGGATAAGCACCAGAACCGACCCGCGAAGGGCAACAGGCGAGGCAACGGCTTCCTGGGGTCGGGTTAGAACTTGCTCCGCCATGGCTTAAGCTTAGTAGATGGGGGGCGGTAGCACAAGGATCGAACGACCCTCCACCCTTGCTAAGCTACTAAATTACAAGGAGTTAATTTATATTGTGTGATGTCGCTTGGCGCGTCGCCGAGCGACAGAACAGCCCTTTCAGGAGAGTTCCTCAAACCAATGTCAATCTCCGGTTTCGCTACCTCCGAAGGCACCCTGCGCTATCGCAATCGCTTCCCTCAACTGCGCGATGCCGGTCATTTCCGCCGCCAAGAACACGTCCCCGGAATCGGTGATCTCTGGCTTTCTTCCATTGGACTGGGTACGTACCTGGGGGAACCGACCCCCGCCGCTGACGCCGCCTACACCGACGCCATCGGCACCGCTCTCCGCTCCGGCATCAATGTGCTGGATACGGCGATCAACTATCGCCACCAGCGTTCCGAACGCAGCATCGGCTCTGCTCTGCAGGAGCTTATCGGTTCCAGTGAATTGAGCCGTGACGAGGTGCTGGTATGTACGAAGGCGGGTTTTCTGTCATTCGACGCCGATATGCCTGCCGACGTGCGTGGCTACTTCATGAGTGAATACGTGAAGCCAGGCATTCTGGATCCGGCCCAAGTCGCCGCCGGCAGCCACTGCTTGTCGCCGCGCTATCTGGCCGACCAGATTGATCGCTCCCGTCGCAACCTGGGTCTCGACACAATCGACGTTTTCTACGTGCACAATCCGGAGTCCCAGCTCTCGGAGGTTTCTCGCGCCCTATTCCGCGATCGGCTGAGAGATGCATTTGTAATGCTTGAGGAAGCTGTTGCCGCCAGCAAGATACGGTTCTACGGCGTGGCTACTTGGAATGCCTTCCGCGTGCTGGAAGGGGAGAGCGATTATGTGGGCCTCGCCGAAGTGCTGGAAATCGCGCGAGCAGCCGGTGGCGATGCCCACCATCTTCGTGTGATTCAGCTCCCCTTCAACCTGGGAATGACAGACGCCTTCGGCCTCTCCAACCATCAACTGATTGGAACCAAGATGTCGGCCATGAAAGTGGCCGCTGCGGAAGGCGTTGCGGTGATGGGAAGCGCAACCCTGTATCAAGGACGATTGACCAGAGACCTGCCCGGCGTCGTAAGCAAGACTCTCGGAATGAGCACCGACGCCGAAAACGCAATCCAGTTCGCGCGTTCAGCGCCCGGAATAACCACGTCACTCATTGGCATGGGACGTAAAGAACACGTACTCGCGAACCTGAAACCGGCATTCTCGCCTCCTACACCGCCGGATAAATGGGCCAAACTGTTCACCGGTGAGTAATCCCTCTCTTCCAAAGCCGCGCTTTCGGGTTCGCATGCCTTTCGATTACCTGCGTAACCTCCTTGCGACGAATCACGTTGTAGCGCACGTCTTTGTTGTCCTTAAATAATGCTGAACTCCTATGCGAAAAATACTGATTTTTGGGCTGCTGACATGCGCTTTGGCCGGAGCATCATTCGGCCAAGAGAAGACTTTCAACTGGGTGCGAGCCAATGATGAATCGGTGCAGCTGGACCCTGCCGACTATCACACTGGACGGGTTTACCGCCCCGGCAACGACGGTGGGAATATCCACGTTGATATCGCGGCCAAGCAGCCTGTCACCATCGCGCTGGCGTGGCTTGATGATTGGAATGCAGTCCTGCAACATCCTGGGACCGCGGGAACCATTGAGTATCATTGCCTGCAGCAGCATGTGGTGAACACGACTTATGAATGTCATCTAGGGCGGGACCGGCCGATGGTCTTACTGATCCACGACGAGCGCACTCCTGATCGCGCGATTCTTACCGGGATTGGCGCAGTTTTGACTCATGGGGCGAAGCAGTTTATTTCGCCGAACAGCCTTCATGTGCAGTACTACAGTTGGGCGTGCGTGGACAACTGCAACCAGCCGGAATTTCGCTGGGTTCGCCTGGTGAAAGAAAAGTATCAGCTCACCGCGACGCCGAAGATTTACAGCCTGCTGACTCCCGAACGCGACCACCAGCCGGTCAACGTCAGAATCAAGGCGCCGGTGCCCATGACCATCGCCGTCCTGCCTTCGAAGTTTGCCGACCAGGTGTACGACAACCCTGAAACCCTGCCCTCCGCCCTGGCAAACACCTCGTGCAAGCAGCGCGGAGTGCAGTCGTTAAATTTCGATTGCGCGTTTAACCTGGCCGATGGCCCACAGTCGCTGGTCGTGCTGCCGAGTTCACTGACACACGTCCCCCATAAAAAAGCTGAAATCGAGTTGCAGGCGGTGAAGTGCTGGAACAACTGCGAGACGTTGGGTAAGTAGAGTTGGGTAAGTAGACTACTTCAGGTCCTGCATCCTGGCCTGGGCGATCTGGGCGGCGGCAGTGGCGGGATTGTCCTTGCTGATCTCCTCATAGATCTTCTTGGCTTCGGCCGGCTGCTTGGCTGCGTACAAGGACGCGAGTTCGAGCTGGGCCTCGGCTTTGCCCACCGTCCGCGAGGGATGAGCAATCAGCTGTTTGTAGAGATCAATGGCCTTCGCGTCCTGGCCGGAGGTTTTGTACTGCGACGCCAATGCGAATTTCGCCAGCGACGCGAGATCGGCGTTGTGCACCTCCGAAATCTCTTTCAATTCCTTCTCGGCGGCGGCTGTGTTGCCCAGGTCATTGTCCGCAAGCGCGGCGAAGTAGCGGGCGATTTCGCCATTCCGGGTATGTGAGTATTTGGCGGCAATGTTCCGGAACTGCACCTGTGCGGCCTTGGCCCGCTCCTGCGCGGAAGGAAAGCTGGTCATCCCAGGTTCCGGGGAGCTTCCGGCGGAAATAATGGGAGCCTGATAAGTGCGTAGCGCTTGGCCCATCGCTATACTGGCCGCTTGATCCTGGCGCCGCAAGTAGTACCAGCCGCCCAGCGCCAGCGCGAGCACCGCGCCGACAATTACGGCAGATAGAACCAACTTGTTGCGGTGCTCCACCGTCCAGTGGATCGTTTCCTGGGTCGCGATAGCGAATCTATCTTCTTTTAGTCTATGCCGGGCTTCTGCGCGCACAATTTCCCTTCTGGACTTGGTCTTCGGCGGGTTGAAACCAGTCTAACAGCCCAAAAAACGCAGCGTCAAACCCGGAACTCCGCCGTCTATAGGTGGGGCGCAGAGTCGCGCCTGTATAATTCGCCTTCGCTTTTAACCCCTATGGACACCTTCGATCGCCGTAAATTTATGGCCGTATGTTCCTCTATTGGGCTGGGTTCTACTCTTTTCCCAGGAGTGCTGTGGGGAATGTCGCAGGAAAGCTCTTCTCCAGCAGCCACGCCTGGGCCCCAGCCCTCGCCTTCTCCAACTCCCAAAAAGATCACCGCTGAGATGATCGCCGGCGCAGCCGCCATCGCAGGCGTGACCATAGAAGACAGCCAAAAGCAGCTCATGCTCAGCCTACTGAATGATCAGCTGAAGGCCTACGAGAAGATCCGCGAGCTCCACCTGCCAAACGACGTGCAGATGGCCCTGATTTTCAATCCCGTGCTGCCGGGCATGAGCTTCGAACGTCAAACCCGGCCCATGCGGCTGGGCCGTATCACGGTGGCAAGGGCTCCGCGCAACCTGGAGGATGTCGCCTTCGCCAGCGCCCGCGAACTGGGCGAACTGGTTCGCACCCGGAAGGTTTCTTCCTCGGCGCTCACTTATATGTATCTTGAGCGCTTGAAGCGCTACGACCCGCTGCTGAAATACATGATCACTTACACCGAAGATCGAGCGCGGGTGCAGGCGCGTGAAGCTGACCGCGAAATCGCAGCCGGTAAGTACCGCGGTCCTTTGCACGGCTTGCCCTGGGGCGCCAAAGATCTACTGGCCGTGAAGGGCTATCCGACCACCTGGGGCGCTGCGGGCTTCGAACATCAGCAGATCAACCAAGACGCCACCGTGGTGCAGCGACTGGATGCAGCGGGCGCAGTGTTGCTGGGCAAAACCACACTCGGCGCCCTGGCTAACGGCGACGTGTGGTTCGGCGGCAAGACCCGTAATCCGTGGAACCCCGCGGAAGGATCCAGCGGCTCATCCGCGGGATCGGCTTCGGCCACTGCTGCCGGCTGCATGGCATTCGGGATTGGCTCTGAAACTCTGGGCTCGATTTCGTCGCCTTCTTCGCGCTGCGGTACTACCGGCCTGCGTCCCACTTTCGGTCGCGTTCCCCGCAGCGGGGGCATGGCGCTCACCTGGAGCATGGACCACCTCGGCCCGATATGCCGGTCGGTGGAAGATTGCGCCATCGTCATGCGCGCCATCAACGGCCCGGATGGTCACGATCGCAGCACGCTGAACGTGCCCTTTAACTGGGATGCCACTCTGGGTCCGAAAACCGTACGCGTCGGATACATCAAGGCCGACTTCGAAGGCAAGTTCAAACCTGACACAGAAAGCGAACAGGGCATGACTGCACAGGAAAAGGCTGAGCGCGCAACCTTCCTCGAGCGCCGGCGAAAGGATGTGGCCTTCCTGCAGTCAGCCCTCGCTCGTTTTCCGCAGCTTGGCATCAAGCCCGTTCCCATCGAGCTGCCCAACTTACCGGTGGACGAGCTGCAAATCATTTTGCTGGCAGAATCGGGAGCGGCTTTTGACGAACTGACTCGCACCGGCCGCGACAAACTGCTCACCGCGCAAGCCAAAGATGACTGGCCCAACGTTTGGCGCGCTGCGCGCTTTATTCCTGCGGTGGACTACGTCAACGCAAACCGCGCGCGCACGCTATGGATGGAGAAAATGGCGGAGATTTTCAAGAACGTTGACGTGCTGCTGGCGTCCAGTGATTCCGATCAGCTAACCATCACGAACCTTACCGGCCATCCGGCGCTGATTCTGCCCAATGGCTTCCGCGAGGATGGCACACCGTCAAGCCTGACTTTCCTCGGCAATTTATTCGGAGAAGAAAAGCTGCTAGCTGTGGCTAAAGCCTATCAGGACCTGACCGGCTTTCACCTGAAGCATCCGCCGCTGCGGGCCTAGTCCCGCTTCATGCTGTCTATGGTCTGGAAGAGCTGGGTGTTGTCCTTCACTTCAACGAACGGGGTGCCTGAGGCTTTGTCGGTCACGATGTAAACCGTAGGCGTGTGATCAATGCCGACTCGATTTCCCAAAGTGCGATCGGCATTCACTTTTGCCGCCAGCTCGCCCTGCGGATCAACCACAAAAGGAAGGTCAACCTTGTGCTCGCTGGCAAATTTTTCGGCGAATGCGCGCAGGTTCTGCGGGGTGATGTCAATCTGGTTCGCAAACACCGCGTCGCGGAATTCATTCCCCACTTTTACCGAATGAGTATCGAAGTAGCGGGCGAGGATCGCAGCATCGTAAGACCAATTATGCTTGGGCAGCGGGAAATCGTGGCGCACCACCGGAATCTTGTAGGTCTTTGCCGCCTGCTCCAGCAGCGGCGCCGTCCGGGCGCACTGCGGGCATTGCAGGTCCTCGAAAACCACAATGGCGACCTTTGCCCCCTTGGGCGGATGGAGCGCAGAAGTGTCCTGGGGACCAGCGGCCAGCGCCATCACCGCCATCAGCAGGGGCACAGCGATTATTGCGACTAGATAAATAGCAAGCGACTTCATTGAATTGACCTTGGTTGAGTTTTTAGGGACCGTTTCCGGTACCTTGAATTAGATGCAGTTTGGGCCGCATTGCGGCCACTCTGTACTCTTATCTATGTTACTTGAAAGCTCACGTCCCGGGTACTCCGGTAATTCTGCCTCCTAGTACTTGAACCGGTAGCGCAGCTCCACATAAATCTCCCGCGGATTGTTGTAGTGGCTTCCCCCAAAGGTCAAGCTGTTGTCTATCAACAGGTGCCGGTTCGCCACGTTCAACGCGTTCACCGAAAGTGCCAGTCTCTCTCCGAACTCCTTGCCCAGAGAAAGGTCCACCGTCGTGTGGCCAGGCAAGTGGTCGGGCGGACCGTCCTCCAGGGCAAATCCGGAGCCGTAGTACACGTTCGTCGAAGCGAAGGTTCGCCACGGCAGACTAATGTCCGCGCCCACGTTGAGCGTGTGCCGCTGGTTGTGGTCGAGTAGAAAGAAGCCTGCGGGCGGGGAAAAGTCAGTCAGCCCCCCGCTGATTCCTCCACGGCCTTGGGCAATTTGATTGGAATATGCCAGATGAATTTGGGCACGGCCCCCAATTCGGGGCGAGCGTAAGGTCGTTTCCCACCCCCGAATCAAAGCCCCATCAATGGTCAGCGGAAAGAAAATATTGGAGTTGCCCACACTGTTGTGGTCGAAATAGTTGCGGGCACGCGTCCGGAAATAGTCCGTGTCAAGAGTCCAGTTTTTGAACGGAATTGTCACCCCGAATTGGTGTTCTTCATCTTGCTCTCCATGGAGCGGGATGAACCCCAGGTTCTGGCTGTTCACAAACTGGAGCAGCGGGCCTGAGGCTGTGATCAGAGGAGGCGGTTGGTAGAACTTCCCGTAGAATCCTCTGAACACCCAGTTCAGATAAGGGACCCGCAGGGAAGCGCCCACCCTCGGGCTGGTTGCGTTCTCCACAATTGCGCCGGAGAAATGAGTCTGACGCACACCCCCCAAGACTGTCAGCCAGGGCGTGACCTTAAATTTGTCCTCCAGAAATACGGCTTCAACACTTCCGGCAATCTTCTGGCGCTCCCGCAGATCGGGACTGCTGTTGTCATTGAACGTCAAACCTAAGAATTGATTATCGCGCTGGCCAAATCCGTAAAACCCGGCCTGCACATCGTTGCGCCATAAGCTGGCGCTCAGCGTGGCCTGGCCTCCGGCATATTCTGACGTATGGTGATCGGTGGTGCTGACCGGGAAGTCATTCGCTCCACCGTCGAAATTGGCGCTGTTGTGGTGATAGAAAGGCGACACCGTCAACAGGACTCCTGAACCGAAGGTCCTCACCCAGGAAAAGTTAACGAAGGCATCGCCCTCGTGTTGCCCGTCGCGGATGCCCGTGGCTTCCTGCTCTGGCGTATTCGGCACCTGATAGTAGTCGCGACGCGCTGACGTAACTAATCGCAGCTGATTGGCCTGGTTGATGTTGTAAATAAAGCTGCCAAACCCACCGTATCCGTTTGCAGCATCGTGAATGATTTTGCCAACTGGAGTTTCAAGACCCAGGTCGGTTCGGTTCCCGTTCAGGCTGCCGTAATAAGCAAAGCGCTCGCTGTGGCTACCGAAATTAATTTGGTCGTTGGTCTGCTTGAAGTTGCCGAATGTTGTAACCAGCTCGGCCTGGTTATTCCGCTCGAAGCCGGTGCGGGGCACCACATTAAATACGCCATAAGTCCGGTCACCGTACTGCGCCTCATAACTGCCGCGCTGCACCTCAAGGTAGTCAATGTCTTTCGGATCGAATTGCGGCCCCACGTTGCTGGCAATATTGGTGTTGGGGACCTGTACCCCATCAATCAGCCAGCTCACCTGATGGCCGCCCCGAACGTGCAATTGGTCGTGCACCATGTAGGATCCGGGAACGAAATTGGTGATGATTGCCAGGCTATTAGTGCGGTCCGCCCCGGGAGTGCGCTGAACATCAATTCGATTCACCAGCGTCGAAGGAGTCGCGGATTCGGCGGTTTGGGCCGCTTCCGGTTCGCCAGAGACGTTCACAGTTTCCGACAGCTTGGGCAGGTAGAGCTGAAAATGTAGGATCGGCTCGCTGTCTGACTTGACGACAACCGTCTGTGTAACCGAATCAAATCCCGGTTTCGTCACCGTGACCTTGTACTCACCAATCGGCACCGCGTCAAAACGAAAGCTCCCCGAATCGTCGCTGCTGCCTGACTTCGTCCACGCGGAGTTCGCCGCGCTCAGGGTGACTTGTGCGCCCTGAACTGGCCGATGTTGCGGGTCGTGTATCAGGCCACGAATGCTACCGAAAATGGTCGCGCTTGCTTCTCCCGACAACAACATGATCGCTATTCCGCAGAACGCGAAGATGCATCGCATGAACTTCTCCTGTGGCGCCAGAGTGCCCTTCCAAAAACGCCGCGTCCGTGGGTGCCCCGTCCAAGCTTCGTTTGGGCGGATGTAGGCACGTCACCAACACACATTGCAGCTTAGATTGATCAGGCGTTTACAGGTGGGGCTCTGGAGGAGTGAGTACCAGCGGAAATGAGGGCTCGCGCAGAAGCAGGAACTAAATCCGCAGCGACAGTCGCGCGGCTGTCGTACCTTGCCGAAATCGAAGCCACCGGAAGCGCACTACGCCGCACCGCCAACCCTCGGCAACAGCGGTGTGAACAATCAGCAGCTTGGAAACCGGCATCATGCGTCGTGGAACAGCTGTGCTGTTTCCGAACGCAGCAGCTATGCGCCTGCCTCTGCGTTTGCGCTAGCGCCAGCGGAGCAAACGTCCCCCACAGCAGCAGAGGCATAAACAACCTGACGACGAAGCGCTGCATGGGCGGGTTGCTCACGTTCAGATGGGGCAAACCGACTCAGGTTACCGCTTTGTGGCCCGCGTGTCGAATGCTCAACCCGGCTGCTGTCTGCCCTCCAACCCTCTATTGAGCCTCCAAATCCAGCCGTGGTAGCATCGAGGTTTTGGCAGGCCCTCTGCCGGGCGCCCGTATCCCGCCTACACAACCGACGGGACTCCACCGACGCAACAGGCGTCTGGCATGATCAAAGGAGTCGCTCGTGAAAACCTATGAAGGCGCAAATATCCGTAATGTAGCGGTGGTCGGTCATGGCCACGCCGGCAAAACATCGTTGGTCTCCGCCATGCTGGCCACAGCCGGCGCAACTCCGCGCCTGGGCCGCGTAGATGACGGCACCTCCGTCACCGACTACGACGAAGAAGAAATTGCCCGCAAGATGTCCATCTCCGGAACTCTGGCCGTTGCCGAATGGGGCAAGAGCAAAATCAACCTCATTGATCTTCCCGGATTCAGCATATTCGTGCACGAGGCCAAGCTGGCCATGCCGGCGGTCGAGTCGGTGGCCGTCGTGGTGGACGGCGTCTCCGGCGTTGAAGTGGTCACCGACCGCGTGTGGGGCTTCGCCGAAGAGGTCAATCTGCCGCGCATCATCATTGCCAGCCGCATGGATCGCGAGCGTGCCGACGCCAGCCGTGTGTTGCAATCGCTGAGCGCGGCCTTCGGGCGCGCCGTAATGCCGGTGCAGTTTCCCATCGGCAGTGAGAAGAACCTCAGCGGCCTCGTGGACCTGGTGAAGATGAAGGCTTACAGCTATGAACTGGGCGGTAGCGGAAAAGGGAAAGAGATTGAAATCCCCTCCAACATGGCCGACGCGGTGCAAAGCGCGCACGAAAAATTGGTCGAAATGATTGCCGAAGGCAACGACGCGCTCATGGAAGAATTTTTTGAGAAAGGCACTATTCCTGTAGAAGACCTCGTCCCAGCATTGCACGACGCCATCCGCGAGGATCGCATTTTCCCGGTCCTGTTTACCTCTGGACTGGGCAACATCGGCGCCGATCTCGCCATGGACTTCATAGTGGAGTACGCGCCGGCAGCTACCGATCGCGCTCCGGTAAAGGCCATCGCTACCCCCAATAACGGCGAACCGCCGACCCGGAAGATTGCCGACTCCGAGCCCGTCTCCTTATATGTCTTCAAAACCGTCTCTGATCCATTTGCCGGACGAATCTCCTATCTCAAGGTCTATTCCGGAGTTTTGAAGAACGATGCCACGTTGCAGAACTTCACCCGCAACACCAGCGAGAAGCTCTCGCACCTCTCCGTGATGCAGGGCAAGAACGCCATTCCGGTCACCGAACTTCATGCCGGCGACATCGGCGCGGTGGCAAAACTAAGAGACACCCTCACCGGCGACACCCTGAGCGAAAAATCGAGCCCCATACAATTTCCCAAAGTTAGCCTGCTCGAGCCCGCCATTACATTTGCCATTGAACCCAAGACCCGAGCCGACGAAGACAAGCTCAGCAACGGCATTCACAAACTGATGGAGGAAGACGCCATGTTGCGCTTCTTCCGTGATGAGCAGACCAAAGAATTCCTGATTGCCGGAACCGGTCAGCAGCACATCGAGGTCGTGGTGTCGAAGCTCAAGAAGCGTTATCACACGGAAGTCAACCTCAAGGCCCCCAAGGTGCCTTATCGCGAGACCATCCGGGGAAAGGCTGACGTAGAAGGACGCCACAAGAAACAAACCGGAGGCCACGGCCAGTTCGGCGTCTGCCGCATCAAAATGGAGCCATTGCCGCGGGGCGCGGGGTTCGAGTTTGTCAACGATATTTTCGGCGGCGCCATTCCCAAAAACTTTATCCCTGCGGTGGAGAAGGGAATCCGCGATACCGCCGAACGCGGCTACCTGGCCCGTTATCCGGTGGTGGACTTCAGGGTGATCCTATATGACGGCAAATATCACGACGTGGACTCAAACGACCTCTCCTTCCAACTCGCCGGCCGGCTGGCGTTTCGCGCCGCCATGGAACAAGCCAAACCCACGCTGCTCGAGCCCATCATGGCGGTTGAGATCACGGTGCCTGATGAATTTGCCGGCAGTATCATGGGCGACCTGAACGGCCGCCGTGGCCGCATCCAGGGCATGGACAACAAGGGCGGCAAAACTTTGATCAAAGCCGAAGTGCCCATGGCGGAGATGCTCACCTACGGGGTTGATCTCACTTCCATGACACAAGGCCGCGGCACTTTCCACATGGAAATGGCCCACTATGATCTTGTCCCGCAGCAGTTGCAGGAGAAGATCATCGCTCAGGTGAAGGCAGAGCGCGGCGAAGCGGTAGTAGTGGAAGAGTAAGCCTGTACTCTGTCCAGTCCCCGACCACGGTTCGCAATCAGTGGCGCGCACATCGGTTGCAGCGCTGGACCATTGTTTCAACCCCAACCTTCCCCGTACCTAAGTGTTCATTTTGATCTCCCTACTCCACTCTCCAAGCTTGCTACCTAGCAGTTACCTATAAAGCCAAGCCGGGCTGCTGCCGAAGATAACCGTGTGTTCAATCTAAGCCACCTTGAAGACCGAGGTGTGCACCGCAGGTGAATACGATAATGCGAAACCTATGTTCAATCGGCGCCCGCAAATTAACGGTCGTGTGTCTGCTCCTGTGTCTCCTGTGGGGTTTTCCATCCTTTGCACAGCAGGCGGCGAATTCGACGTCGAGTCAGGATGAAACCAGTAAACAATTATTGGATCGTATTCGCGAACTGGAAGCCAGGCTCAAGCAGTTGGAGGATAAGCAAGCGTCTAATCCTTCGGCGCCAGTGGCGGTCCCAGCTCCTGCAATTGTGGAGGCGCAATCGCCAGAGACACCGAGGCCCGCGGCCCAAGGAAGCAGACTGCAGATGCACATTTTTGGCGACGTAGGCTATGCCGCCACTGATCATAAGGGCTCAACCAACGCCTTCCATATTGGCTCTTTCGACCTGTTTGCCACATCGCGCCTCACCGATAAGATTTCTCTGCTTGGAGAAGTGCTTTTTATCTCCACTCAAGACAATGCGGTGAATACCGATTTGGAAAGATTGTTGTTCCAGTATGAGCACGATGAGCACTTCAACTTCGCAGTTGGGCGCTACCACTCCTCAATCGGTTACTACAACACCGCATTTCACCAGGGACAATGGTTCCAGACCGCCATCGGCCGCCCTTTCATGTATGAGTTTGACGATCATGGCGGTTTTTTGCCTCTGCAAGAGGTAGGGGTCACCACCCACGGAACGATTCCTTCGGGAAGACTTGGCTTGCATTATGTGGCTGAGATCGGTAACGGTCGGTCGCATTTGCTCGGCTCTGAGCCGGCCCAGAATATTGTGGACTCAAATAATGGCAAGTCTTTCAATCTCGCCATCTTCTCACGCCCCAGTTGGGTTTCCGGTCTGCAAACCGGGTTCTCCTACTATCAGGACCGCCTGACCTTTCCGGACGCCATAAATCATAAAGAGTCCATTATGGCGGCACATGTGGTCTATCAAACCTCCGAGTATGAGTTCCTCAATGAGGCCCTTCTGGTACGCCACACCGACGAGCATGACGGACCAGTTTTTTATAACCCCGGCTGGTATACCCAATTCTCGCGGCGCTTTGGCAGTTATCGCCCGTACTTTCGTTATTCATACATGAACGCCAACGCACGTGACCCGATTTACAGCGATGCGGAGGACGCAACTGAGGTAGGCCGTAAAAATGGTCCTTCCGCCGGAATTCGCTACGACTTCAGCGACTATGCGGCCGTAAAGCTCCAGTATGACCGGGTGGAGGTTCGCGGCGGCCCCAGCAGTAACGGCTTGGCGACGCAATTTGCATTTACGTTCTGAGGAGATCGAAATGAACAATCACCGGCTCTTCTATAGAATGCTGCCCCTGGTTGGAGTCATCGCTTGGGCGATAGTCGGGGCCCCTCCTGCTCTTGGCGCTGGCGACGAAAGCATCGTAGTGATCTTGAACAACTCCAACCCGGTGGACAATCTCACCACCTCAGAAATCCGCAAACTGTTCCTGGCCGAACGCAGCCGCTGGGACACCGGAAAATCCGTAGCGCCAGTAATGCCGGCCAGCGGCCAGGCCGACCGAGTTGCCTTCCTGAAAATCGTTTGCGGCATGAAAGAGGCCGATTTCAACAAATACTTTGTGCAAGCCGCTTTCACCGGCAAGATTGTTTCTCCTCCCAAAGAAGTCAGCAGCTCGCGTGACGTGCGGTCTTTTGTCGCTTCCTCACCCGGCGGTGTCGGCTTCGTTCGCGCTAGCGATCTACATGGTGACGCTTCCGATGGCGCCATCAAAACGGTCAAAGTGGACGGGCTGTCCCCCAGCGACTCAGGCTACAAGCTAAAACTGTAAGCAACCAACTAAAGGGTGGGAAGCCATATGGTGGGCTGGACCATTAGACGAAAACTGTTGAGCATGACGGCTAGCGGCCTGATATTTGTGGCGGCCGTGAGCGCGGCTGGATACTGGGGCATTTCTACCGTCACAAAAACAATCGCTGAGGTGTCGGCCACCAGTTCAGCTATTCGAAACCACGTCGAAGCCGGCGTTTATCTCGATATGGCGCGGGCAGACGTTTCTGCCGTCTTCATGCACAAAGGAGAGGACCAGCAGAATAAGGTGGAAGAACTCCTCCAGCATGCCAAGTTGCTCAAAGAACGAATGGCTAAGGCGAGAATGCTGGCAGTGAGCTCCACCATGCAGGCCAATCTTGCCGACGAACACCGCCTCACCGAGCAATACATCACCAGTAGCCAGGAATTGGTGGACACCATCGTTCACAACCCCAGCGCCGCCGCATCACAGCTCGGCAATTTCCTGCAGCTATATAAAGACCTTCAGCAAAAAATTGAAGTCACCAGCGACCAGCTCGAAACTGAGGCCAAGGACGCCGAGCGCAGTGCCAATATTAAGGCCTCACGCGCCATCCACCTTATGTTCGTAATGGGTGGCCTTTCCCTTCTGCTGCTACTGGTCATCGCCTTGCGCACCACGGCCAGCATCACTCGACCCTTGGCGTCGCTCTCCGCCTTATTCGAGGAAATGGCCAAGGGCGCCAACGATCTGACATGGCGAGTGGATGAAGACCGCAAGGATGAAATCGGCGAATTAGGAAAATGGCTGAACATGTTCATCCAGAAAGTGCACGATATCGTCGCCCAAATCGCCGGCACCGCTGAACATGTTGCGAGCGCGACCGATCAGATATCTTCCGGCGCCAGCCAACAAGCACAAGGCGCAGCCGCTCAGAAGGAGCAGGCTTTGCTGGTCGGCAAGGCGATGCAGGAAATGTCCTCCACCGTCCTGCAAGTGTCCGAACACTCAGCTAGGGCAGCGGGAGCCGCGCGAAATGCCTCCGAAACCGCCCGCGCTGGAGGCGACATTGTCAACCAGACTCTCGTCAAAATGCGCGCCATTGCGGAATCCGTCAGCAGCACTGGACAGAAAATCACCGCACTGGGAAAAAGTTCTGACCACATTGGCCGCATTATCAATGTAATTGACGATATCGCCGACCAGACCAATCTGCTGGCGCTCAATGCCGCTATTGAAGCCGCTCGTGCTGGAGAGCAAGGCCGCGGCTTTGCCGTGGTGGCCGACGAGGTACGCAAACTGGCCGAAAGGACCACGACCGCCACCAAGGAAATTGCACAAATGATCAAGCAGGTGCAGGACGAAACCCAGAAGTCGGTTCGTGCCATGGAAGCTGGAACCAGACAAGCCGAGGAAGGAGTTCTGACGACTGCCAAAGCGGGCGATTCCCTCAAAGAAATCATTCAGATGGCGGAGGAGGTCGGCTCCATGATTACTCAGATAGCGTCCGCTTCTACGGAGCAGTCGAGTGCGACCGAGGAGGTGAATAGGAACCTTGAGAGTATTGAGAAAATAGTTCACGATTCCGCGGGACGCGCGGAAGATGCCGCCAAAGCTTGCCAGGATCTCTCCGGGCTGGCCATTGATCTGCAGAAACTTGTGGGCAGTTTCAAACTAAGGACCCATGACGGATCAGGAAAAAGCTCTTCCACGCTGCAAGGGAAAGCTCTGCTGGCGAGCGCCTCTAACAAAGCCAAAGGAAAAGCAATGGCGGCAACCGCGGACTGAGCCGCGCTCGGTTAGGTCTTCAACTCCACCACCGTCGCTCCACCTCCACCCTCATTCTGCGGCGGCTCAGAAACGGCTTCTACGTGCGGATGCTGCTTCAGGAATTGCCGGAGTGCCTTGCGCAAAACTCCCATGCCGCTGCCATGCACCACGCGGACCCGCGGCATCCCAGCCAGGAACGCCCGGTCAACAAACTTCTCCACCGCTCGCGTCGCGTCGTCCACATTGTGCCCGATCACATTGATTTCGCTGGACGCGCTTGGATCGTCTTTGGCAAGCGATACCGTGACCCCGCGCGCCCTCGCAGCCTGCACCGGATTGTCTGATGCGCGCGCCAGAACTTCTGCAATATCGTCTCGTCCCACGCGCATCTTCATGGCGCCGACCTCCACCTCGAAGCCTTCGCCATCGAGCTTGCGCTTGATCACAGCCGAGCGACCCAGTGACTTCAGCTTTACCGTGTCGCCCTCCGCCACCTGCCGCACCTCCTGCGGCCGGGCGTGCGGATCGCCGACATCCGCCCCGCTGGTGTGCGCCACCACGGCGGAATCGAACTGCTCCTTGAACTCCCGTCGCAATTTTGCGATGCGTCGCTCGGCGTCTTTTGACAACTTGAGGGCGGCCGCGCGCTCCTGTACCGCATTCACCGTTTCCCGGGCACGATACTCGAAATCCCGTAACACGCTATCCAGCTTCTTTTCCAGTTCGCGCACCTTGGCCCGCTGCTCGCGCATCCCCTCCGCAGCCAGGCGTGCCTTCTCGCGGGCCAGCTCCTGCTCGCCGGACTGCAGTTTGCCGCGCTCAGACTCGGCTTCGCGCAGCTCAGCATGCAGCCGATCCAGAAATGTTGAGATGTCTCGCGTCTGCTCCCCCAGCCGGGCGCGCGCCGCCTCCACAATGGCCGAGTTCAAGCCCAGCCGGCTCGCAATGTTGATTCCCGCCGAAGCCCCCGGCACCCCGACATGCAATTCGTAGGTCGGCTGCAGTGTCTTCTCGTTGAACCCGACTGCCGCGTTCAATACTCCGGTCGTATTCGCTCCATAAACCTTCAACGAGGTATGGTGCGTGGAAATAATGGAGAGCGCGCCCAGCTGCCGGAAGTGATCTGCAATCGCCACCGCCAGGGCTGCCCCTTCTTCGGGATCGGTTGCCGAACCCAGTTCGTCCAGCAGCACCAGCGACTGTGGGGTCGCAGTACGCGAAATAAAATCAATGTTGGTGACGTGGGCGGAAAAAGTCGAGAGGTTCTGCTCAATGGATTGATAGTCACCGATGTCAGCCAGCACGGCGTCAAAGATCGGCAGCTCAGCTCGTTCCGCGGGCACCGGCATTCCCGATTGCGCCATCAGCGCCAGCAGGCCCACGGTTTTTAGTGCAACCGTCTTTCCACCGGTGTTGGGACCAGTAATGATGATTTGCCGCTGTGGCCCTTCCATTTCAATGCTGGTGGGAACCACCCTGCCACCTTTGGCTTTGAGGTTGCGCTCCAGCAGAGGATGGCGAGCATTGCGCAGCACTAGCCCCGCTTCGCGCGCACCTGGGGTCCCGTCCGGAATCACCGCCGCAACGCAGTTGTAATCTTCTGCAAACCGCGCCTTGGCGAACTGCAACTCCAGTTCGCTCAATGCGTCGGCGGCCGAGACGATTGCATCCGCCTGTTCCCGGATGAGTCGAGTCATCTCCAGCAGGATGCGATGGATTTCCGCCTGCTCGTCCTCCAGAAGGCGCACTAGCTCATTATTCTGTTCGATGGTCTCCAGCGGCTCCACAAAGACCGTCTGGCCGCTTGAGCTGACCCCGTGCACCACCCCATTGACCCGCCGCTTTTGCTCCACCTTCACCGGAATCACAAAGCGCTCGCCACGAATAGTGACCAGCTCCTCCTGCACGGCCCCGTCCTCCGCGAGCCGGCGCACATAACCGCGCAACGATTCCTGAATGAGGCGCTTCTGCTTTTCGATCTCCCGGCGGACAGCGGCCAGCTCGGGCGACGCGCGGTCGTCAAGCGTGCCGTCCGGTAGGATCTTGTTGCGGAAGCCGCGCAGGAAAATAGTGAAATCCGCAATTCCGGCGGAGAGCTCCGCGATAGAGATCCAGTCGGACTTCAGTGCGGCTGGCGGATGCAATGCCACTTCCCGCCACTCCGCCGCCCGGTCCACCACCACTAGAACTTCCCGGATCTCGCCGGGCTCGAGTGCGGCGCCTTCGATCCGCGCCTTGTCTACCAGGCGCATGGGATCAATCAGCCCGGAGAAATCGAAATTTCCTCCGGCTCGCCGGAATTCGCGGACCTCTTCCGTGAGCCGCTGTTGGCGCTCGATCCAGGAGCGGTCACTGGTCGGCGCCAGGCCCGCGATCCGGGTTTGACCCAACAGAGACGGCGCGTACCCCCGCAGCAAATCGCGCACTGACTCAAATTCCAGCACCCGCCCGCTATTGTGGAGCAGAGGTTGGGGCTGGACCGGCATGGACTGGGCCAACATTGTCTGGATATATGGTATATCGCGAGTGCGGCGGAAGCTGGGCCGTGAGGTGCTAAGATTTGCCTATGAGTTTCCCGGTTACCCGGTTGCGCCGCCTGCGCCAGAGTGAGCCACTGCGCTCCATGGTCCGCGAGACGCGCCTCACCCCCGAGTCGCTGGTCTATCCCATGTTTGTCTGTCCCGGCGAGGGCATCCGCCGCGAAGTACGCTCCATGCCGGGAGTACACAATCTCTCGGTTGACCAGGCGGTGAAGGAGGCTCGGCAGGCGAAGTCTTTGGGTGTTCCGGCGGTAATCCTATTCGGGCTGCCGGAAAAGAAAGACGAAGTCGCGACCGGAGCGTGGGCCGACGATGGCATCGTGCAGCAGGCCGCACGCGCACTGAAGAGTGAGATTCCTGACATGGTGGTGATTGCCGACGTTTGCCTGTGCGAGTACATGTCGCATGGCCACTGTGGAGTGGTGCGCAAGCTTGGCGCTCCGAACTCGCTGGGAGCGGCCGCGGCAAAGCCGCTGGGAGCGGCCGCAGCTAAATCCGCTGTCCCTAAAACGAAGCCCTCGCAGCCTGGCGATGCGGCCGCCTCTGCCCGGGAAGCCGCAACTGAGTATGAAATCGTAAACGACGCCACGCTGGAGATTTTGGCCCGCACCTCGGTTTCTTTGGTGCGCGCGGGCGTGGACATCATTGCCCCCTCCGACATGATGGACGGCCGGGTCGCCGCCATCCGCAAGGCGTTGGACGAAGCCAGCCTGCTCAACACGCCCATTCTTTCTTACGCTGCCAAATTCGCTTCCGCCTTCTACGGCCCCTTCCGTGAGGCTGCCGATTCGGCGCCCCAGTTCGGCGACCGCCGCTCATATCAGATGGATCCGGCCAACCTGCGCGAAGCTATGCGGGAAATCGAACTTGATCTTGAGGAAGGCGCGGACATGATCATGGTAAAACCCGCCCTGCCTTACCTCGACGTCATTGCTGCCGCTCGCCAACGCTTCGACGCGCCTTTGGCCGCATACCAGGTTTCCGGTGAGTACGCCATGATCGAGGCCGCCGCCCGCAATGGCTGGATCGACCGCCAGCGCGTCATGATGGAATCACTGCTCGCCATCCGCCGTGCCGGGGCAGACGTGATCCTGACCTACTTCGCCAAGGACGCCGCGAGACTTTTGGCCTGATCTGGGAACACTCAACCGGGCGCATCTCCCGCCTGGTGCCTGGCTCCTCTTCTGCTCGCTTCCGCTGCATTCGCTGCTACTCCTGGGCCGGTGCATTAGCCTCCAACGGCTTACCGATTTCCCAATGGTGTCCGAAGGGATCCATAATTCGTCCGACGCGCCAACCATATGGCTGATCCTCAACCGCTCGAACCACGGTCGCTCCTGCTTTTACGGCGCGACTGAAAGCCGCGTCCGGGTCCTTGACCACCATCACCAGCCGTACCGAACCGCCTCCCAGATACTCGGGGCTGAAATTCAAGTGCTCCGGCGACTCGTCTGCCACCCAGAATTCTGACCCTCCAACGGAGAGCCGAGCGACCACGGCCCCACCCTCGGCGTCAATTCGGAACAATTCGCTAGCTCCGAACGCCGCCTTGTAAAACTCGATCGCCTTCGCGCCGTTTCGGACCGAGAGCATTGGGGCAATACTGGTCTGCTGATCCTCGTTGCTCTGCGGCCTGTTACCCATGCGAAGCCTCGTGCGCGCTGATTTTGTGCATGTTAGCGGACATTATACTTTTGCCTTTCGAGCCTTCCTGGCACTTCCGTGTGAACCGGGTGGAGGCCCGGCACTGAACCCGGCTCCCTATTCGCCGAATCTAATACTCGTATCGTAGAATCATGAGTTTGGCCATCGGCCGAAATTCATAGCGGTGGGGAGCAACACTTTGCCTGATAAGACTTGCGATCTCGCGATCATCGGCAGCGGTCCGGCTGGCTATACCGCCGCAATTCGAGCCGGACAATGGGGGCTGAAGACCTGCCTTATCGAAAAAGATGCCAAGCTGGGCGGCACCTGCCTGCACGTTGGCTGCATTCCCACTAAGGCGCTGCTCTACAGCGCCGAGATTTACGATCATATTAAAGTCGCCAAAGAGTTCGGCATTGAAGGCATCACCGCTCCCAAGATCAATTGGGACACCATCCAGCAACGCAAAAACAAGATTGTCACCAAACACACCAAAGGCCTCGAATTCCTTATGCGCAAAAACAAGGTCGAGGTCGTGGCCGGCTATGGCCGTCTCACCGGGCCCGCAAAAGACGGTTGGATCACGGTAGAGGTTTCAAACGATGCCGGTGAAAAGACAGCCATCAGGGCGAAGAACGTGATTCTTGCCACGGGCTCAGAAGCCCGCATGCTTCCCGGGCTGCAGCCGGATGCGCGCGTGCTGACCAACATCGAGATTCTGTCTCTAAATTCCATTCCCAAATCCCTGGTCATCGTCGGCGCCGGCGCCGTGGGCGTGGAGTTTGCCTCCTTATATCGGTCTTTTGATACCGAAGTCACCCTGCTCGAGATGCTGCCGCGCCTGGTTCCGGTAGAGGATGAGGAGATCTCCAAGGAGTTGCTGCGCGCCTTCCGCAAAAAGGGCATCAACTGCCAGCCTGGCGCCAAAGTGGAAAAAGTGGAAAAGACAAAGAACGGCGTGGCGGTGACCTTCACCGCAGAAGGTAAGCAGCAGAAAGTGGAGGCGGAAAAAATCCTGATTGCTATCGGCCGTAAGCCGCGCACCGAGAATGTGGGAATTGAGAAGACAAAAATCCAGCTCGACCGCGGCTTCGTAAAGGTGAATGAATGGATGCAGACCGCTGAGCCTGGCATCTATGCTGTCGGCGACATTGTCGCCGGTCTGCCACAACTGGCACATGCTGGCGCCATGGAAGGAATTACTGCTGTGGCCAAAATTGCCGGACGCAATGCCCGGCCGGTTCACCCGTCCCGTGTCCCCGGCTGCACCTATTGCGAGCCGCAGATTGGCAGCGTCGGTCTTACCGAAGCCCAGGCGCGGGAGCGCGGCATGGAGCTGAAAATCGGAAAGTTCCCCTTCACTGCCAACTCCAAAGCCAGCATTCTGGGAGCGCACGAAGGCTTCATCAAAGTTGTCTCCGGCGCAAAGTACGAAGAGATTCTGGGCGTGCACATCATCGGCCCCCTGGCCACTGAGCTGATCGCCGAAGCGGTAGCCGCCATGGACCTCGAGGCCACTGCACAGGACCTGATGTGGACCATCCACGCTCACCCGACGCTGTCTGAGGCTATGCTCGACGCCGCCAACAGCGTGGAAGGCATTGCCATCAATGTGTAGCTGCTGATTTGCTGGACACCATGATCTCTGTCGTCCAACTCGGCACGCTCGATTACGCCACCGGGCTGCGCCTTCAGCAGTCGCTGGTTGATCTGCGCAAACAAGAGGGAATCGGAGATACGCTGCTGCTGCTGGAGCACTCTCCCGTAATCACCCTCGGCCGCAACGCCAGCCGCAACAATCTCTTGGCCTCTCAGGAGTTGCTGGCGGAAAAGGGCGTCGAGCTCTTCGACTGCGATCGCGGCGGCGACGTCACCTTCCACGGCCCGGGTCAGCTGGTCGGCTATCCCATTTTTGATCTGCGCGGCTTCCAGCCAAAGCTCGGCGCAGTGGAGTTTGTGCGGCGGTTAGAAGAAGTCATTATTCGCGCCTGTGCCGATTTCGGAGTCGCCGCCCAAAGAATCGCCGGATTGACTGGCGTATGGACGAGCGGTGAAGTCCCCGCCAAGATTGCCGCCATCGGCGTTCACATCTCCCGCGGCGTCACCTCCCACGGTTTCGCGCTGAATGTGAACACTGATCTGGAATATTTCAACCTGATTGTGCCCTGCGGAATTACCTCCAGACCAGTGACCTCGTTGAACAAAGAATTGCAGCGTCAACTTGCCCTCGATAAGATTGCGCAATCGGTGGCCCAACACTTCGGCAAGGTCTTCGCGGCTGAAATACGCTGGCTGGATACACTCGACGCCCTGCTTGGCCGAACTGTCGGCGTACCCCTACGCCCTCCGGCGGAGCTAAGGGAGTTGCACGAGGAAGAAATCTTTCTGGCCTAGTGAGCACGGTATACTTGGCTTTTTAGCAGCCGCCTTACCATGGCGAAGAAGAATTCCCACTCCCCAAAACAGCGGGCCGCCCGGAAAAGCCCCCGGGCCGACAGTTCCGGAAAAGTAGCGCCGATACCATCCAGCAACGTAAATAGGCTGTCACGTAACGGAAGCCGCTCTGCCCAGCGTACCTACACCATTCCCGACTACCGCCTCGAGCACCTCGACATCGAAATCCGCCAGATTCCCGGCGAGGAAGTTCATTATGAAGTGCGTGGGAACCTGAGTGCCCCCGTGCCTCCCATTCGCCAGTCCAAATACCTCAGCCCCGAACAATGCGTCGAGATCTACCGCTGGATGCTGCTGAACCGCAAGATGGAACAGGCCCTGGAAAATCTTTACAAGCAGGGCAAAGTGGTGGGCGGGGTTTACTTCGGTCTCGGCCAGGAGGCCTGCTCCTGCGCCTCGGCCTATGCGCTTCGTTCGGAAGACTGGCTCGCGCCCATGATCCGCAACCAGGGCTCGCTGCTGGTGCGCGGCTTCTCGGCGCGCGACATCATGATGCAGTACATGGCCAAGGCGGGGTCGCCGACTCACGGCAAAGATGCGTCTTCACACTTCGGCGATATTTACCAGCGACAGGTAGTCTCACCCATTTCTACCCTGGGGGACCTGATTCCGGTGCTGGCGGGCGTGGCGCTGGGAGCGCGACTTCAGGGCCGCAACATTGCCGCCCTCACCTACATCGGTGATGGCGGCCAATCCACCGGGGTGACTTACGAAGGCATCAACTTCGCCGCCGTGCAGAAGCTCGGCCTGGTGCTGATCGTTGAAAACAATCTTTGGGGATACTCCACTCCCGCGGACATGCAGTTCTCGGTGAAAGATCTTGCGGAGCGCTCGATAGCCTACGGGATTCCCGGCGTAATCGTTGACGGCACCGATCCTTGCCAGGTTTACGACGCTACTAACGAAGCCTGCGAGCGGGCGCGGCGCGGCCAAGGGCCCACCTTGATCGAAGCAAAAATGATGCGCATGAAAGGACACGCCATTCACGACGCCGCTGAGTATGTTCCCAAGGCACTGTTGGAGTATTGGCGGAAGCGCGACCCAATCACTCGTTTCGAAAATTTCCTGCTGCAAAAGAAATGGCTGACGCCCGCTCAAAACCAGGCGCTGATCGCCGACGTTGACCGGCAGCTTGAGGCCGACCGCGACTTCGCAGTGAACTCGCCCATGCCCGATCCTGCGACTACGCCGCTCGATGCCTACTGCGATGGTTGCCATGAAATCAAACCGAAGTACGGCGTACTGAAAACTGCGATGCCGAAAGGCAGAGTCCGCCAGAAGCCACAAGACGCCGCAGTGCATTTAAAATAGCCACCGAACCACGTGGGCACAGGCGCCCACGCCTGTGCAGGCGAGCAGAGCTCGCCCACATAGGACGATTTAGCGAGTAACAGGATGTCCCAAACCACCTATCTCGAAGCCATTCGCCAGGGTATCTGGGAGGAGATGGAACGCGACTCAGCGGTCTTCTGCCTGGGCGAGGACATTGGCATTTACGGCGGCGCCTTCAAAGTCACAGACGGCTTCATTGACCGCTTCGGCCCCGAGCGCGTGATTGACACCCCGATTGCCGAATCTGCCATCGTGGGCGCAGCTTTCGGCGCGGCGCTCACCGGGTTGCGTCCGGTAGCCGAGTTTCAATTCATGGATTTTATCGGCTGCGCCTTCAACCAGATCACCAACATGGCGGCCAAGTCTCACTATCGCTGGGGAGCGCCAGCGCCGCTCGTGCTGCGTGGGCCGAGTGGGGGCGGAGTTCACGGAGGCCCCTTCCACTCCCAGAATCCGGAGATGTATTTTGTGCACACGCCCGGTCTAAAAGTGATCTGCCCGGCTACGGCTTATGACGCCAAGGGGCTTATTAAATCCGCCATACGCGATAACAACCCCGTGATTTTCTTCGAGCACAAGTTTCTCTATCGCCGGATCAAAGAAGATCTACCCGCCGAGGACTACACCGTTCCCATCGGCAAAGCCCGCGTGGCGCGCGAAGGCCGCCACGTCAGCGTGATTACCTACGCCGCCATGTTGCACGTCGCGCTGGAGGCAGCGGGAATCCTGGCCAAAGAAGGAATCGAACTGGAAGTGGTGGACCTGCGCACGCTGCTGCCGCTCGACCGCCAAGCCATCGCCAATACCGTCCGCCGCACCAACAAGGTGATCATCCTGCACGAGGACACCCGCACGGGCGGCATCGCCGGCGAGATCGCTGCCATCATCAACGAAGAGGCATTCGACGACCTTGACGGCCCAATTGTCCGCATCACCTCACGCGATACGCCGGTGCCTTTTTCCCCGCCGCTCGAAGAGCACTTTCTGCCGCAGGTAGCAGACGTGGTACGCGAGGCTCGCCGCCTGCACGCCTACTGACGTAAGCTGTTCCCTGACCAATCACATTTTCCACGATCTCTTTGGAAGTGGCACACTGGGAGTGACCCGCGGAGGTATGCATGCGCAGCTTTTTGTTAGGAGTTCTGATTACGGTGCTGTTGATCGGGGGCGGCGGCCTGGTTTACACCCGCACCGGAGGTATGGACTTGCGGGCCGACCGCACTCCTGGAGCGATTGAGAACTACCTGGCCACTACCGCGCTGGACGCTTCCATGCAGCACCAGGCGCCGCGCATCAACAGCCCCGTGCCAGCCACCGACGCCCATCTGATTGAGGGCATGCGTTTTTACATTATGAACTGCGCTGGCTGCCACGGCGGCATGGACAAAAAGCCCTCCGCCTTCGGTCGTTCGTTTTATCCGCCGGCTCCGCAGTTGATCATCCATCCGCTTGATGATCCGGAATGGCGCATTTTCTTTACCGTCAAGCACGGCGTCCGCTGGAGTGGCATGCCCGCATGGGGCGAAACTGTCAAAGATGACGATCTCTGGCGAGTGACCATGTTTATCAGCCGCGTGGAAAAGCTTCCGCCCGCAGTACAGAAGCTGATCAGGTGAACTGC